>CAZRXT010000227.1:3169-4456 GCA_964604035.1 uncultured Prolixibacteraceae bacterium
TTTTGAAATATTGTATTGTGAAAACCAATTCTGGTTGTATGCCGATTGGGTTAAGGCCAGAGGTTTTTCATTTTTATGACGAGACCTTTTTTACGCTTTTGCAAGCGAGAACAGGAATTCGACACCACCTTCGGCCCTGTTTTTAACCGATATTTCGCCTTTGTGCAGCTGAACTGCATTCTTCACAATCGACAAGCCAAGTCCGGTGCCACCTTTTTCTCTCGACCGACCTTCGTCAACACGGTAAAAACGTTCAAAGATGCGCGACAAATGTTCTTCAGGTATGCCCGTTCCGTTGTCGGAGTATGTGAAGTAGTGGAATTTTTGGTCGCTATGATAATTTTTTATTGTTATGGTCAATCCTTCGCCGCCATATTTGATTGTATTTTCAATCAGGTTCTGGAATATTGATGAAAGCAGATGTTCGTTGCCGAAAACTTTTACTTCGGGAGAAACATCAATGTTGTTGGCAATATTTTTCTCTTTCAGTCTCACGCCCTGATTTTCAATGGAATCATGAATAATCCTCAACACAGGCACCTCTTTTAACTCGAACAGATCGCCAGCCTCCTCAATGTTGTTGAGAAGCGATATGTCGTTGAGCAATGCCGAAAGCCTTTCAGCTTGAAAGAAAGCTCTGCCAATAAAATAGTTGCGCTTCTCTTCGGGCATGTCCTTGATATCTTTCATGGTTTCGAGATAGCCTTTCATTGAAGCAACAGGGGTTTTCAGTTCGTGTGCAATGTTGGCGGTGAGTTGCTGTTTTATCAGCCTTCTTTTTTCGAGTCGGCTAACATCGCTGATCATTATCTCGAAGCTCTTGTCGGCAAAAAGTATTGCTTTAATTTCGAAGATGAATTCGCCTTTCGAAATAATGAAGTTTATCCATGGCAATTCGGTTGATGAAATGGCCGAGCCACTTTGCTTTTCGGCAATGAATTCAACAACTGGTTTCATCTCCGGAATCTCCAAAATATCGGGTGCCGAGATCGACGATTTGTCGGAAATGATATTGATATAGTGTATAAAATGACTGTTCGATAGTAGTTTATGATTGTCGGCCGAGAAAAATGCAATACCTTCCTGTAAAACATTCAAATGTTGGAACAGTTTTTCTTTTTCCTGTGTGAGGTCGGTTTTTGCTTTGTTCAGGCGGTTGTAAATTGTTTTTATTTGCTGACTGATGTTGTTCAGTTCGTTATCTGTAAATTTCATTTCATTCTCAACCTCTTCGCCCAAAGCAGCTTTTATCGAGAAGTTTTCGAGCTGGGAAACAAAATTGCCCAG
>CAZRXT010000228.1:0-363 GCA_964604035.1 uncultured Prolixibacteraceae bacterium
AAAAATACAATTTGAATCGACCTTTTGGGAGATCGGCGAAGCCAAAGCAATTCACTGATTAGAAATTGCATTTGATATTGTATCCAGTTATTCTAGAAGAGGTTTTTTTAGAGCGATGCTTATGAGGTGAATGAGTTTGCACTATTTATGACATCGGAAAGTAACGATTATAAATGAGAAACGGGACGATTCATCCCGTTTCTCATTTCCTAAAGACCAAGTAAATCTGTTGTTTTATTCCCAGTTCCACATGGTACAGTTGTAAAAGATGATGATTTAGCTACAGAAGTTAGTACACAATATTTAAGAGATTTCATTAATGCTCATACTGTTATGATTGATGAAACTCCTATTGATGATAAT
>CAZRXT010000228.1:373-4443 GCA_964604035.1 uncultured Prolixibacteraceae bacterium
AAGTCAATCTGTTGTTTTATTGCGATTTGCAACTAAGAGGCTGTCTTAAGCCACAGTAAAAAACAATTTGAATCGACCTTTTGGGATTGGCGGAGTCAATCGACCTTTTGGGAGATCGGCGTAGCCAAAGCAAATCACAATAGCAATGTTCTTTCGGTATCAAGGTTCGAGTTGTGAAAGATATCAAGTCCTGTTATTCATTTTATCTATTAATAAATCAACTACATTGATCATTATTACCTATTTTAATGTCCAATACACTTTTTTTTAATGGGCATTTTAATATATTTTAATGCGCTTTTAAATACTTTTCAATGCCCATCTAAACAATTTTTTATGCCGATTAAAATAATTTATGACGATTATTAAACAGCCAACCGAACGTATTAATTCCGATATTTGTTCTATACATGTTTTACAACTAAAAGGCAATTAAATAATAACTTACCATATGAGTATAAAATACAAGGTAATGAAGCGCGCCGAAGCTGGAGTTAAAGGAGGAGGTCAACCAAAATACTATGCAATGGCAACCCAGCGACAAATGGTTGATTACTATCGATTAGCAAATGATATTTCTAAACGTTGCACACTAAGGCAGGCCGACGTGGTAAGCACATTGGTTGCCTTGTCTGAGTTAATTCCCGAATACATTCTTGATGGCTACTCAATAAAGTTGAATAAAATAGGAATTTTGTCGGCTTCAATTAATACCGAAGGGAAAGAGACAGCAAAAGAGGTTACGCCACAAAGCATTAAAGGATTGAAAATGCACTTCCTTCCCGATAAAGAGATTAAAAAGCAACTCAGGTTATGTGAGTTTACTCAGGCTAAAGATGAGAAATAAAATAAAAAAATGGTCGCATCAGATTTAACTGCACTTACTTTAAAAAAGTTCGAGTTGCTGAACGGTTTGTGGTTTTTCTTCGGGCTTTTTACTGAAAAAAAGTTCCATCATCCCAAATTGTTTGTCGGTTATCGACAATACCCCAACATGGCCATATTCAGGGAGCATACTTTTTACCCTTTTGGTATGCACTTCTGCATTCTCCCTGCTTGGACAGTTGCGAAGGTAAATTGAAAATTGAAACATGGAGAAACCATCTTGAAGAAGATTTTTCCGAAACCGGGTGGCAGCTTTCTGCTGCGCTTTGGTTTCTACCGGGATATCGAAGAAAACAAGCACCCACATAATTCGATATTGATTTAATGCATTGAACGACATTTTAATTGACAATTGATGATTGATAATTGACAATTTGATTGAAAACAACCGTTTCCAATTGTTTCTATTTCCCTTATAAAAATTCGGGGTAGATGATCTTGCGGCGTGAGCCATCGAAACATTCGAACAGCGAATTCGATGTTCTTGGCAATCCAACCATTAGCGGGCTTTTCTTTCCGTCAATCATTACATCAACAGTTGCAATGCTGAGTAATTTGGCTTTATGCTCTTTCGAAAGATCATCGCCGGTAATTTCTTCGTTTTTAACCATTTGATAAACAATTAGGTCGCAAAACGGACGATAGGGCTCCATTATATCGTCGGCAAGGCAATAGGCGTTGTATTTGTTGCTGTGGTGTATTCCCAATGTGGGCAATAAGCCACTGCCAACCAACGCACGTGCAACTATTGCCCTCAAAATAGCATAGCCGTAATTTAAGTGTGCATTGGGCATCAACCCAAACCGGTCGCGTACAAAAGGCAACTCTTCGAACAACAACTTCCAGTAAACCGATGCTGCACGGCCTTCAATATTATCGGGGTCGCCACTTTGTATTTGAGGTACAAGGGCTAACAGTCGTTTGTCGTCTATTCCTGCAAGCTGAAGCACCTTTGCCTGATTCTCAATCTTTGCCTTTACCGTTTGAGCCCACAGGTTCTTTTTCAATGGTTCGGAAGCGTCAATTTGTAAACGGAAACGTTCAGTTTGAATGGTATTCCCATCGAGAGGCAACATTAAACCAACCGGAAGGTGTTTTTCGTCGCAACTAATTAAGGCCACATTTCGTTCAATCAGAGCAGCCATTAATGCATGTGTGATTGTTATTTGCGGATTGTCGAGAACAACTACACCAACATCTTCTAAGGGTATAGAACCAAGCTCGCTGTTATCGGCAGGGTTCATTACTTTCAGCTGCATCAGGTTTTTATGCAGGTAGGCCGGGTTTCCAAAGTAAAGGGTACGTTTAATCATGTTTCAATTATTTCAGGTTGATCGTCGATTTGAAAAACAGCCAGATTTTGCTGGTGCATATCGATGAAGGTATCGGAACCTCCAAAGGTTTTCAGCAGCTTTTCAACCTCAACAAGTTCACTACAGTTATTAATTATATCGAAGTACGAACTGTATTCCCAATCTTCGAACCGATCGCGGAAACCATGATGAATAGGGTTGCGGTGCGTATAGATTACTGCATTGAAGAAGTGTTGCTTATCGATGATCGGCTCGCGTTTAAAGTTCTTGATAAACAACGACCCCATTCGCTTATACCTCTTGTTGAACGACTGCGTATAGCAGCTAAAGAATTTAGCGAATTGTTTCGATAAGTATTTTTCGATTTCAACTTTTCCAAAGTTTTGAACTTTGGAAAAGTTAGAATTCGAAATTAGTTTTTCTATTACCTCGCGCTTGCGTATTCGAACCACCAGATGAAAATGGTTAGGCATCAGGCAATAGGCGTACGTTTCGGCTATTGGAGAAATATACAACCGGTACTTCGCTAGGAAGTAACGGTAGTTCTCCGTCTCTCGGAACACATTCTCGAACCCATTGGCGTGGTTGAAAACATGATAGCTGGTATCGGGTTGAAGGGGTTGCATCTAATTCCCTATATTTACAATATCACCCAAATGATTTAATCTAACCTTAATTGGATTTGTCGCAAAGTAAGAACCTAAGCTTTTAAACCTAAAGTATCTCTTATTTTCTCTTGCCCCATCAATACTCTTTAATTCAGAATTTTTTGTTTCTAAGTGATGCCTAAACCAATAATCGCTATCAGAAACACTCCAAACCAAATACAAATATTTGCTCAAAGAAGATTTGTCATTTACATCCACCTCCTTTTGCATCTCTTCTGGAAGATTCAATAAGAACATCTCATTTTGCTGCATGCTTACCAAAAGGTTCAAATTAGGAGGAGGTAGCATTTCCAGAAAGCTTTCAGGATATGTGCCATCGGGTTGAGATTGTATTTTATCCCAAACCTCGTTAGTGTTTTGAATGACTGCCGGAACACCATATTTCTTCCGTTCGACAGCGTGCCAGAACGTACAAACATGTTGCTGTTTATTCTCTTCGGCATCGGTGTAAATAGCTATGTGGTGATTGTTTCCCGGTTTTACAAACCCAATATCTTTTCCGTTCTCATCTTTCTTTACTGGAACAATAGCAGATAAGCCAGTGAAGCAACGAACCGATTTTATTGGCCTTTCCAAGCCTTCATCTTCGTACCATTTAATAACCGTTTTATCTTCAATCTGAACATCTTTAAACGCTTCCTTTTCTTTTCCTCCAAATTTCTTTAATCGATTTTGAAGTATTTCTTTGATTTTAGGATCAACAACTTTATCTACTTTATTGAAATTTGTATCAACCGAGTATTTGATGACATATTCATCTTTCATGCAAGTCGCCTTTTCCAAAACAACCGTTTTATCGTTATCCAGATAAATAGGCACTTTCTTTAATGAGGCAATAGCCTTTTTGACATCCCCATCAAACATCAAAATCCGTTCTTCAACTTTAGCTTTAATAGTTGGATTGAAAATCAGTTGTGGGTTTTCAAAAAGGTATTTGACAGGCTTATTTTCTTCTTGTGTTTTAATTCGACCATACACGCTCTCTTCACTTAAAGAGCCGCGTGGCACAATAATCTTTTTTTGAACTACATTCTTGCTCCCTCGCTTTCCAATTTTACGAGTACCCCAAACCGCAACTTTTTTGCCCGACTTAAAAGAGATGAGAATGTTCGAAACAGCTTTTTCAACCTCATCAACAGCTAATGGTTGTTCCCCAATAATGTACTTTTCCGCTTCCGAGAGCATGCCGCCGGTACCGGCGGTG
>CAZRXT010000229.1:0-1903 GCA_964604035.1 uncultured Prolixibacteraceae bacterium
TACGATCCATTGAATTACAACGCGCCCGAAGGATCATATTCTACGAATCCTTACGACGGTGAAGTTCGGGTGCTGGAGTTTAAAAAAATGGTGAAAGCCCTGCACGACAAAGGAATCGGCGTTATTATGGATGTGGTTTACAACCATACCGGACTTATACACCACTCCTATTTTAATCAAACCGTGCCCGGATATTACTACCGCCAACGGCCCGACGGAACGTTTAGCGATGGCAGTGGCTGCGGAACAGAGATAGCTTCGGAAAGGGCGATGGTCAGAAAATACATGATCGATTCGCTCAAGTTTTGGGCCAAGGAATATCACATTGATGGTTTCCGATTCGACTTAATGGGAGTTTACGATATTGATACAATGAATGCCATCCGCCACGAACTTGATCAGATTGACCCTAAACTAATTATGTATGGCGAAGGATGGACTGGCGGAGAAAGTCCGATGCATGAAAAGCTCAGGGCAACAAAGAACAATGTACCAAAGCTTGACCGAATAGCAGTTTTCAACGACGATTTCCGCGATGCCATGAAAGGAAACTGGGGCAACTCTGAAAGCCTTGGCTTTGCAAGCGGACAAACGCTTAACGAAGAATCGGTAAAATATGGAATTGTTGCAGCAACTTACCACCCTCAAATTGTTTACCACTGGGTAGCCACAACAAAATGGGCTTGGTCGGCATCGCCACAGCAAAGCATAAACTACATATCGTGCCACGACAACTACACCTTGTACGATAAGCTGAAACTGTCGGATCCCGAAGCAACACTTCAGGAGTTGACCCGAAGAGTAAGGCTTGCGGCTTCGGTGCTGCTAACCTCGCAAGGAATACCGTTCCTACATGCAGGTGTCGAAATGCTCCGCACAAAACGAGGGCATGGCAACAGCTACAAATCGGGCGACGATATTAACCTGATCGACTGGAGCCGGAAAGCTCTGTTCTCGTATGTATTTAAGTTCTTTCAGGATCTTATCCGAATCAGGAAAAACCACCCTGCATTCAGAATGATCAATACCGATCAGATAAAAAAATACCTTACCTTCTCAAAACACTATTTGCCCGGAGTTGTGGCTTATGAAATTGGCCCAAATGCCAATGGCGACAGATGGAAACATATTCAACTTATTTTCAACAACAATGAAAACCCTGTAGTATTTACTGTTGAAAAAAGAAAATGGAAAGAGGTTGTCAGAGGGTTTGTTGTTGATGAAAACGGAATTGTTGAACATTTCTCCGATTCAATATTTGTCCCTCCGGTTTCAATGATCATGCTTGTTGCCGACGAATAATCAGACCTTCATAATTCACAATAAAAACAAAGAGGTTGCTCAATGAACAACCTCTTTGCTATTTAATCGAAATAAGTTTTTAATTGTAAGTTGGCAACCACGAATGCTCTTTCGAGTAGCGGATCATCTGTTCGGTGTAGCCTTCAGTAAAATCAAGTTTGATATTGGTAATCTTACCCGAAGCATCGGTTTCGACCTTGTAAACTGGGTTTACAAAACCACCGTAAGGAGCAAGGTTCAACTTTTTGAAACGATCTAAAACTTCGGCATGGAGTTCGTGATCAACTTTAACGCCATAGTTTTCGACCAGCAATTTGGCACCTTCAAAATCGCCTTCCGATTTTACCCGTTGAATTTCGGCAAGAAGTTTCCCGAATAACGACTGAAGTTTCTTGTAATCGTTCACAACAAAATAGGTTTCTCCATCTTTTGTTTTCCGCTCAATTACATTGTCGGCCTTACCGTTTTGATATGCCCACATGGCAATTAACTGGCGGTTACGCATGTGCGATTCCTCAACATCTTTTCCAGGTTCAATGCGGGTAAGCTGAGTCATCAACCCATTGCGGATGTAATCGCTGTAAGCCGACTTGTAAGCCTC
>CAZRXT010000229.1:2003-4423 GCA_964604035.1 uncultured Prolixibacteraceae bacterium
TCGGCATTGGGGAGGTTAATTCCAATGGCTGTAGCCGGATAGCAATCGCCACCCAACATTGCGGCAGTAATCACTTTAGCCGAAACACCTTTAACTTTTTCTTTCCTGAATTTAGGATCGACAGGAGAATGATCTTCAAACCATTGCGCATTTGCGCTGATAATTTCGGTGCGTTTGGTTGCTTCAATATTCTTGAAATTCACCACACTTTCCCAACTACCCTTAATTCCAAGCGGATCGCCATAGGTTTCAATAAACCCATTCACGAAATCGATTCTTGAATTTTGATCGGCCAACCAGGCAATGTTGTATTCATCGAACGTATTTAAATCGCCTGTTTTATAATATGAAATCAGGTAATTGATGACCTGTTTCTGCTGGTCATTCTCTGCAACTTCCAACGCTTTTCCCAACCAGAATACTATCTTTTCGATAGCAGCAGAATATTTTCCGCCCAGTTTCCAAACATCTTCAACCAATTTGCCATCTTTTTTCACCAGAGTGCTGTTCAACCCATAAGAAATTGGTTCTGAATCGCCGGGAACTTTCATTTTTGCATAAAAAGCTTCGGCCTCTTTCTGCGTAATTCCTTCGGCATAATAGTTATTTGCCGATGTTGCAATTAAATCAGCCCCCTCTGCCTGATTCACACGCTTTGCATCAACCGCAGGGTCGAAAATCACAGGCGTAAGTTTTGCAATAAGCTGATCTTTAGTTTCGCCATCGGCAAGAGGCAACGCTGAAGCGTCGATATCCTTCAACAAAGTATTGAAATAATCGACGGTGAAACCCGGGTTGAATTTATCGCTCGAATAATGATGATGAATTCCATTCGAGAACCAAACCCTCTTCAGGTAAACTTCAAAAGCCTTAAAGTCGGCAGTAGTCCGGTCGCCTGTATAGTTTGCATTAATTGCCTCCAATGTGCGTCGAATCGCCAGATTGTATTTGTTGTTCTGATCGAACAAAATATCGCGCCCATCAACAGCTGCCTGAGACAAATAATACAACATCTCTTTCTGTTTCAGGGTCAGTTCATCGAACCCGGGAACGGGATAGCGCATTATTTTAAGGTCGGCAAACTGCTCGATCAGGTATTGAAAATTTTCGACTTTTGGCTCCTCTTTGGGTGCTGGTGTTTTACAGCTCATCATTGCTAGTACAATTAAAATTGATGATAAATTACGTGTCTTCATAGATCATGCATTGGTTAAACTTGATAATTCGCAGGGTAAAAATAAGGATTAAAAGCAGAATCAGAAAGCTAAAGCCCCACAACCACAGTATCTCTACAAATAGCATAACCTGCGAAAATTCCGTAAACATCGTCGGGCATATTCGAAACCGGATTACCTGGCGCAATTGAATTGAAAGAACCGTTCAGATTCTCGGAAAGCCCCGAATAGTATTTGTAGGTCGACTCGTTAAGGTGATAAAGATCAACAATAACCGTGTCACCAACAGTGAAATTCTTAAAGTAAATAGGCATCGAAATTACACCATCTTTACCAAACGAATCGTCAACCAAATAATACTCATTGGTTGGCAACGAACTAATTTTATTCACCCTTAACCGAAAGAAATTGTCTTCACCCACCCTATCTCTGACATTCACAAAAATATTGAGGCTATCGGTCGTTGCTGAAAACGGGTTCGGAACAAAATTTACACTGGTGACTTCGACCAATGGAGGAAGCGTTGTTGCCACCTCAAAACTCTGTCCATCAACAGCAATTTTCAACATGTAACTCTTTCCGGGTTGTGCCTGAATTTCTTTCGACTCGTAATTATTTTCGGCGTTGAGAACCAATGTTTCGGCATTTCCTTCTTCATCAGCTAAAATAACCTGGGCATTCGACAAAAGTTTGTATTCGGGAGTATCGTAAAAGTTCTGGCTATACGACAAGCAAACCGTAGCCAAAGGCGAACCATTTGTGACCTTTGCCTCAACAACCAGTTTCTTCTCAATCTTTTTCAAATCGAGTACAACATCTTCCTGGCACGAAAGCAGGAAAACCCCAATAATTATTGCTGATATATATTTTAAGTTTCTCATTGTTCTAAAATTTGAAATTCCAACTAATTGATGGTAAAGCAGAAAAAAGATAAACCATTGTTGTCTTTGTCAATCCTGGATTGTCTGGATCTTCATTGAAGATGTATGAATAAGGATTTTTGTGCGCATAGGCATTGTAAACCGAAAAGTTCAGTTCGGAGCGGTAATTCTTCTTTTGAGCCATCAACCATGTAATTCCAATATCTAATCGATGATAATCGGGCATGCGATAGCCATTTCGTTCGGTGTATAAACTTGCAATTTGCCCATCAATAAAATATTTTCCTGCGGGGAATGTAACTGCATTTCCAGTAAAGTAAACCCAGTTGGCCGAAAAAGTCCACTGTGGATTAAGCTGATAAAT
>CAZRXT010000230.1:0-4398 GCA_964604035.1 uncultured Prolixibacteraceae bacterium
GGTTTTATTGGGTTCAAACTAATTTTCCATTCGTGGCTCGAAAACATCGGATTTGAATCAATCTACTCATTATACATTATACTTATAACACTGTTGTTAAGCATCGGATTTTCAATTTTGAAAAGAAGAAGAGATAGGTTAAAATTAGCTACAACCAAATAGTTCTCAATAATTTTTATACATTCGGGGCATTGATATAAATACAAAATAATTAATGAGATCGTATATCTATTTTGTTATTTCGATCCCCGTTTATGCTGTACTCTACTTATTTACGGCAATCATAGTGTTACTCTGCTTGTTTTTTTCATTCCTGAATATGAAAAAAACGGTTAAGGGCTGTATCCGCTTTTGGGCTAAGGGAAGTTTCTTGCTCATAGGCAGAAAGTTGCGTATTCATGGAATCGAAAACTTTGACAAAGACAAAAAATACATCCTACTAGCCAATCACTCAAGTCTTTTTGATATTATGGCAATAATGGCATTCAACCCCAGTGTTTCGTGGTTTGGACGCGAGCATTTAACCAAAATACCCGTATTTGGACGATTACTAAAGAGCATCGATTATATTCCGATGAAAACAGTAAATATCCGGAATACTAGAGAGATGATCGATCAATTGATCCAGAACTCAAAAGGAGTTACAATTGCAATTTTCCCCGAAGGAACCCGAACAATTGATGGTTCAATCAACAAATTCAGAAAAGGGTTTATACATGTATTAAGAGCATCTGAGCTAGAAATACTTCCGGTAACGCTGAAAGGATTTTATGAACTTAAACCCAAAAATAGGTTCTCAATAAAATTCAACACAAAAATCAACGTAATAATTCACAAACCAATCAAAAATAAATATTTAGCTGATAAAGATGACCATGAAATAATTTCGGAATTACGAGAAGTTATTGAATCAGCATATCAGAAAAAAGAACAATAATGATTGAAGAAACATATAAAGACTGGATTTTCATTGTTAATCCAACAGCGGGAAATTATTATGCAAAAGCATTGGTTCCTAAAATTGAGGAAGAGATTAAGAAACACCAGCTCAATGCAACAATAGTTTTTACTGAGAAAAAAGGTCATGCAACAATACTCGCAAAGCAATATGCCGAGCTTGGAACAAAATACATTGTTTCGGTAGGTGGAGATGGCACTTTAAACGAAATTGCGACGGCACTAATTAACCTGCAAAACATTGTTCTGGGAGTTATTCCCGCTGGCACTGGGAACGATTTTATTCAAATTCTCGGTTTCCCAAATCGATTTGAAGAAAAACACTGGGATATTTTTTTCAAAAAAAACATAACTAAACTTGATACTGGAAGTTGTAATGGAATCCCGTTTTTCAATGGCATGGGGCTAGGTTTTGATGCCGAAGTGGCTGCACAAAACTATGTAAACGAAGGTGAGGTAAAAAGAGGCGGAAAAGACAAATATATTTGGCACATTGTAAAGACTCTGCTCTTTTTCAAAGAAAAGAAGATGAAAGTTCTTTCGGGTTCAGACCATCACGAAACAAATTGTTTCATAAATACGGTATCAATTGGCCGACGTTTTGCCGGAGGCTTCTTCCTTACCCCAAAGGCAATTGCCAACGACGGACTGCTCGATGTGTGTATGATTAAGCAACTTAATCTTTTTCAACGTTTCAACATCCTTATTAAAGTACCCAAAGGAACCCACATCTTCGATAAAAAAGTTCATTATTACCAATCAGACAAACTGTCTCTTGAATTCAACCAGAAAGTTCCTTTCCATGTAGATGGTGAATTGTATTTTGCCTCAAATTTTCAAATAGAAATATTGCCTAATGCGTTAAAAGCAATTTACAATCCCGAAGGAGATCATTTTCTGAGAATTTAAAACACAGTATAACAAACAAATACCTATGACATCAGCCTTGACCAGAAAGAAATATATTGTATTTTTCGACATAGACGAAACTGTAATACGCATAAATAGTAGCACCGTAATTATAAAAGCCGCTTATAAAATTGGGCTGATAAGTACTCTCAAACTGCTGAATGCTATATATCTGGTTATACTTTACAAACTAAAGCTGAAAGACCCAAAAAAGATTATTGAGCAAATTGGCACTTGGATAACGGGAATTAATGTCGACGAATTCAATAAAATGATGTCGGACATTCTCGATCAGTTCATTATAAAGGAAATTCGCCCTGAGATAATTGCTGAAATAAAACATCACAAAGAGCAAGATGCCGAACTTGTAATCCTTTCATCTGCAATAAAAGAGGTCTGCAATCCACTTGCCACTCACCTCGGAATTGACCATGTACTTTGCTCTGAACTTGAAACTCAGAAAGGCCAATTTACAGGAAAAACAATAGGCAATTTTTGCTTTGGAAAAGAGAAGCTTGTGCAACTAAATAAATATTGCTCATTAAAAGGCTACAATATTGAAGAGACCTTTTATTACGGCGATTCAATAGCCGATTTGCCTGTATTAGAAAAAGTTGGGTTTCCTATTTGCGTTACGCCCGACAAAGCACTATTAAAAATTGCATCAGTAAAAGGATGGACAATAAAACAATGGTACTAACTTATTAATAATAAAAAGAAGCCTCGTACACATTAATGTTTTGTTTATAATCTTCAACACTTAGCTTAATTTTGTGTTGTTTGCCCTTTGTAATGTGCTCATCAAATTTGTATTTTATCACTGACGATTTGTCATCTAGTTCAAAAAGTACCCATTTATCATCAATAAACCCAGCATACTTTTTTATACCTGAAAGTTTATCCTTAATCTTAAACCTAATCTGTCCGGGTTCCATAAGAGTCTTTTTTTCTTTGATACTAAGCGGAGTAATAGCAGGAGCAACAGTATCAACAACAACACAAAAATTGCCAAACGCTCTTGTCGAAGCCTTCACCCAGCCAAAAGAGTACCCACCACCAATACTTGAGAATGAGCCGCTCGACAAATCGACAACGGCCAGCAACGCTTTATCCTGAAGTTTTTCGGGAAGAGAAATTGGCTTAACTTTTACATCAACCGACTTATATAGAGGTGTATATTTATCTTGAAGCTTATGGATATTTGAATAAGTATTTGCGATTGAGGGAGTCTTTTTATAATTAAATTTCAAATTAGAAAAAAGTGCACCTTCGGGAATATCTAACTCAACCTCATCATTTTCAAACGAGTTCTCACTATCATACTCAAACAATTTAGTATAAACATCTTGCGGCACAGGTATTTCTTCTGTTGAATTAATATTGAAGATGATCTTCGAAGAATTTCCGGCAATATCCGAAATCACAATTAGAACTTCATGCTTTTTGCCATCATCAAAATCAAACACTCCCCTATTTTTGGTTTTCTTATAAATTCCAAGTTTGTTGCCGGGATCAATAAAGGTTTTATGAATTTTTTTTCCGCTCCTCATAAATTCGTCATAATCAATATGGCTATTAATAAAGCGCATTTTCCCAAAATCGAGTTCATCCATCTCAAAAGAGTTAATCAGAAGAGAATCAACATGCAACTCCATTTTAAAAATTCCACATTTACTCCAGTTTCCATCAAGGTAATCTACAGCATCAATTCCAAAGCCCAATTTATTCCAGCCCGAAATAGATACTTGCCCTTTTGGCCTATAAGCTCCATTGAAATAAACCAATTCAAACCTCTGTTTTTTAAAACTTTTCTGAACATGACTCTTTTCAGAAACGGGATAAACATAAAGGTTTGAAGCTACTGGCTTCGATGTATCATTTATCTTAAATCCATAAGACAAAGGATTTGTCGGGTGTTCGCTATCGGTTTCCCTGATTTCAAAATGTAGGTGAGGTCCGCCAGAACTACCACTATTTCCAGAACGGGCAATCTCTTCACCTTTTTTCACAGAGAACCGCCCCCATCCAGGAAACAAGTTCACTTCAAACTCCTCTTTACTATATTGCTGATCTTTTACCCATTCGGCTATCACCGGTGAAAATTTCTCAAGATGCGCATAAACCGACGTGTAGCCCGAAGTGTGAGTAACATAGAGGGCATTACCATAACCGGATGAAGAAACAGATATTCTCGAAACATATCCATCGGCAATCGAATAGATAGGAATGCCAGTTGTGCCATTCGTTTTGATATCAATTCCGCCATGAAAATGGTTGAGGCGAAGCTCACCAAAATTTCCGTTCAGAATTAATGGAATTTTTACAGGAGGAACAAAATCGTGTTTCTGAGCAAAAGAAAAAAAGCTAACAAAAAGGAGTACAAAAGAGTATGAAAAGGATTTCATCGTATAATATTTCAAAAGAGTCGCAAAAATAACACATATTGTGGCAAATAGTACACTCAAAATGACTTTGACATTTTATCAATTTGTTAAAAATGTTATTTTTGTAATCAAATCGTCCTAAAATGAC
>CAZRXT010000231.1:0-4394 GCA_964604035.1 uncultured Prolixibacteraceae bacterium
CTTAATGCTTTCATGTAGGCTGCAATTGAATTTGGTTTGCATCTCTCATGTTGCAAGTACTCCTCAAAATCAATAATTATTTTGTAGGTTAGTTCATCGAAAATTAAGTCTTTGAATTTGCGATACTTTTTAAAGGCTTGTACCGAATTGATATAGTAATTGGCATTTCCAACTCGACCCGCATTTAGCATCTTCTGATAAATTCTATCACAGTACAAAAAAACAGTCATTGAATTTTTCTTCTGAATTATTTGATCAATGATTGTATCAACCGTAAATGCACTTCCTTTCTCTTCCAGATCAACAATAACTTTCTTAATCGCACTTTTCTTTTGAGCTATGTTTGAATTTAGTCGTTTGAGGTATAACAGCTGGTCTTTATTGTTGCTTTTTTCGATTGCCATTTGTTCTGAAGCATTCCATTCAGATGGGAGTAGATAATGCCCAAGAAAAATCGTTTTCTTTTTTCTGTTATGTATGATTTGAATAATTATCGGATGTTCTCCTTTAGCGTTCTTTTTGTGAACATTTAGTTGAATTTTTACTGAAGCCATACCTGAAGGTTTTGAAATGGGTGAAACATAGGTGAAACATTTCAGGTATAAAATTACACTTTATTTCATTATTTTGCAATATATTTTCAAGTGGTGTATTCATAAATATCAGAAAATAAGGCATTAAAGTTTATTGAATTGTTTTATGTAGAATTTAAATTTCGCTTGTCTTTTTTCTGGCAGTCAAAAGGTCATCGGTTCGATTCCGATATTCTCCACGTTAAAAATCAAGATCTTGCAGTAATGTGAGATCTTTTTTTGTTTCTGAGGTTTACTTTCTCCGTTGCTTTCGTTGAATTTTCAGTAATTCTCTTCTGTTTCAAAGGATTTCCGATTTACTCCGTTGTAATCTGGGTGCTAATATTTACGAAGCACTATCTGTAAGCTTGTTACGTTCAATTTCCATGATTTCCAAATCGCGAATGTTGCTTCCATCGATTACAAACCGTAGCAATGTTTTTACCAAATGAAAGCCCGAATTGCCAGCTGCCCCAGGATTCATGTGAAGTGAATTATTCTTTTTGTCGAAAATGACTTTCAGTATGTGTGAATGGCCACTGATGAACAGGTTAGGAGGATCGTTGTAAATGCCCGGTCTAACGCTGATGTCGTACTTTCCGGGATAACCACCAATGTGTGTGATCCATACCTTAACATCTTCGCAACGAAATTTGAGATGCTTTTTGAAAATTGCGCGAACTTCATGCCCGTCAATGTTGCCATACACTCCTTTCAATGGTTTAAAAGCTGCTAGTTTTTCAAGTGTTTCGAGGTTTCCGAAATCGCCTGCGTGCCATATCTCATCACAATCTTTGAAAAACTCAAAAATCTTAGGTTCTACAAAACAATGTGTGTCTGAAAGAAGTCCAATTCGTCGCATCGTAAAAAAATGTTTGCGGTAAAATAAACGAAAATCAACTTATTTGAGTTATTATTTTGTAATTTCAATCACTAAATATTTATCCAAATGAAACGATTAGTAATTATTCGACATGCAAAAACAGAACAGGGAGGCTACGACCACGATTTAAAACGTGAGCTGACCGATACCGGGAAAGATGATGCTTACCGGATCTCTGCAGACCTGAAAAACAGAGAGATAATTCCTCAATATATTATCTCGAGCCCGGCAACAAGAGCCATTTCTACGGCTCGTATTTTTGCCGAAGAGTTGAACTTCCCTAAAGAGAAAATTATCGAGAAGAAAGGTCTCTACTTCGACTACACGACTCAGGATTTTTTGAATTTGATTCAGGAAGTTCCCGAAAATGTGAATACATTGTTTGTGTTTGGGCACAATCCGTTTGTGAATATCATGGCCGAAAACCTAAGTAAAAACTTTGAAGGCGATATGCCAACTTGTTCCACTGTTGTTTTAGACTTCAACGTTGAAAAATGGTCAGCAATTGAGGCTCGACAAGGAAATCTTTTACTTCATTTGTATCCAAAAATTTACAAATAGTACTTTCGCAGAAAATATAAGATGAACATTTTTTATACTCCCGATATCAACGGGAAAATATATACCCTCGAGGAGTCCGAATCGAAGCATTGTGTCAGGGTGTTGCGCCATGGTGTTGGCGATAAACTTGTGCTTGTCGACGGCAAAGGTGGTTGGTACGAAGCCGTTATAACCGACGCAAACCCAAAACGGTGTACGGTTGATGTTATAAACGAAATTCACGACTTTGGTAAGCGCAATTACTACGTTCATCTGGCTGTTGCGCCTACGAAAAATATCGATCGCTTCGAGTGGTTTGTCGAGAAAGCTACCGAAATAGGAATTGATGAAATAACACCTCTGCTTTGCGAACATTCAGAACGAAAGCAAATTAATATCGATAGAATTGAAAAAGTGGCCGTGGCAGCAATGAAGCAGTCGCTTAAAGCTTTTCTGCCCCGATTGAATAATTTGACTAATTTTGAGGCGTTTTGTAAAACCCAAAATCAGGGTTCGAGGTTTATTGCACATTGCGAAGAAGAACGGAAATCACACCTTTTTGGTAAGGTAAAACCTAAAGAGAGAGTTGTTATTTTGATTGGTCCCGAAGGCGATTTTTCAAGGGCTGAAATTGAACTTGCAAAAAAAACTGGTTTTGAAGAAGTTTCGCTTGGAAATAGCAGGTTGCGGACAGAGACTGCTGCTGTAGTTTCGTGTGAGATTGTTAGTTTAGTGAACGAAAATTAAGATGAGGATAAAATTATTGATATTCACGCTGTTGTTTGTTTCTGTTGTGTCATTGGCACAGGAAAAAACTACAGTTAAAATCGGCCTTTTAAAGTATAATGGCGGGGGTGACTGGTATGCAAACCCTACGTCGTTGCCAAATCTTATAAAATTTGCGAACGAAAACCTGCAAACAAATATCAATCCTGAACCGGGCACGGTTGAAGTTGGTAGTATGGATCTTTTCAATTACCCATTAATTCACATGACCGGCCATGGAAATGTGGTTTTCTCCGATATAGAAATTGAATACTTGCGAACTTATCTTATGGGTGGCGGCTTTCTCCACATCGACGACAACTATGGCCTTGATCAGTACATCCGCCGCGAGATGAAGAAAGTTTTTCCCGATCAGGAGTTTGTTGAACTTCCATTTTCGCACCCAATTTACCATCAGCAATTCGAGTTTGAAAAAGGGCTTCCCAAAATTCACGAACACGATGGAAAACCAGCTCAGGGCTTTGGCCTCTTTTACGAAGGCCGACTTGTTGTTTTCTATTCGTACGAATGTGACCTTGGCGATGGCTGGGAGTCGTACGCTGTTCATAAAGACCCGGAAAGCGTTAGGGTTCTTGCACTAAGGATGGGCGCGAACATCATCTCTTATGTCTTCGACAGGAAAGAAAAAAAGTAAATCATTATAGTTTAAAATACTCATGTCTAAAGTTGTTGCTTTTAATGGTAGTCCACGCAAAGATGGAAATACCTCAATTCTTATTGGCGAAGTTTTCAAAGTACTCGAAGCTGCTGGTATTGAAACTGAATTGGTTCAGGTTGGAAATAAAGTTGTTCATGGTTGTACAGCTTGCGGAAAGTGCCGCGAGTTTCAAGATCGGAAATGCCATATAAAGAACGATCTTCTGAATGAGTGCATTCAAAAAATGATCGAGGCCGATGGTATTATCTTCGGTTCGCCAGTTTATTTTGCCGATATCACTTCAGAGCTAAAAGCATTGATGGATGTTGCAGGTTATGTTACCCGTGGAAACGGACATTTGCTTGCCCGCAAAGTAGGGGCAGGGATTGTTGCCCTTCGCCGTGCTGGCGAGATTCACGCACTCAATAGTATGAATAATTTCTTCTTAATCAACCAAATGATCGTTCCCGGCTCTACTTATTGGAACATAGGTTTTGGCCGTGAACCTGGCGACGTACTGAACGACACCGAAGGCATTCAAACCATGAAAAAACTTGGAGAAAACATGGCCTGGCTTCTTCATAAAATTAACGGTTGAAGTTTTTTGTGCTGAATTAAGCTTAAGTATTGAATAGAACTTTCTCTTCGCAAAAAATATCCATAAAGGGCTTCATTGCTTTCAATAAAAATTGTTCTTACTTTTAGTAGGATATTTTGAATTGAAACCAAAAGCTCCTTATAATATGGAAAAGTTAAAAAAAGATTTCTATGAGACTGAAATTGAACGTTTAAACATCGAACTGATAAAACTTCAGACTACAGTAAAAGAGAAAGGGCTAAGAGTTGTTATTCTTTTTGAGGGCCGCGATGCTGCCGGCAAGGGCGGTGCAATTAAACAATTGGCCTCTCCGCTTAATCCACGTATTTGCAGGGTTGTAGCCTTGGGCGTTCCCACCGAAAAAGAAAAATCGCAATG
>CAZRXT010000232.1:0-4354 GCA_964604035.1 uncultured Prolixibacteraceae bacterium
GAACTTGAACTTCTCGACCAAGGGAAAGCCGACAGACCAACAATGCTTCACAACGAGAGCCACAAATTCGAATCTGAATTCTTATCTGTAACCATTCAACCTAACAACTCGGTGATGCTTGAAAGCATGGTGGGAAAACAACTTGGTGTTTGGGTTGCTCATGGCGAAGGAAAATTCTCATTACCATCGGGCGAAAAGAGCTACAATATCCCAGTGAAATATTCGCACCATGGATATCCCGGCAATCCAAATGGTTCAGAATTCGACACTGCAGGACTTTGTTCTGTTGATGGTCGCCATTTTGCAATGATGCCTCACCTCGAAAGAGCTATTTTCCCTTGGCAGTGGCCTTATTATCCTGAAAACAGGAAAAGCGATGAAGTTTCGCCATGGATTGAAGCATTCGTGAATGCAAGAAAATGGATCGAAGAAAAGATCTGATAAAAAATAAACGAAAGAGGCATCAGCAATGATGCCTCTTTCGTTTTATAGCCAATTCAATATTTTTTTATAATTTCAACCGAATAAAAAACATCTCTTACTTTTAAATAATTTAATCAAGAAGATAATTAGTTACTTAAATCTCGTACGAATGAAAAACCCAATTTACTTTATTGCATTGGCATCATTACTGATAGTTGGATGCAGCAGAAACAGCGAAAAAAAAGAATCTCAAATTAAAGATCAAAAAGCAATAGAAGAAACTGAAATAATTGATTCTATTTCGTCGCAAATAGAAGATATTAAAATCGAAATTGAAACTTCATCGAAAGAAGTAGATTCGTTGCTCAATGAATTATAAACATTAAATAGATAATACGAATGAAAAACATTAAGAATATACTCACAAGTTCTTTAATCGTAAGCTTTCTTACATTTTCAGGGGTCAACACATTTGGTCAAACAGGAACATCTGACCAAGAAAAAATTGAAACCAAGCAGATGAAAAAAATCGAAAAGAAAAGCGATAATTCAGCCAATGAAAAAACACAGAAACAAGAGAAATCAGATAAAGTCAAAGGACAAAGTGAAGCTAAATCCAAAGAGCTAAAAAAAACGGATAGTACCTCGGTCGAGCTGAAAGATAAACTTAAAGGCAATAAAAAATCTGAAACAGATAAAGCGGACAATAAGTCTGGCACAAACGTTTCGGAAGAACCTGAAGAAAAAAATGTAGAGAAAGAAGCTAGAGATAAAGCAGAAAAAAAGGAAAAAGCAGAAGGAAAAGGAAAACCTGAAAAACAGAAAGACAAGGATCAGTTTGAAATTGAAAAATCTAAAGATCAAAAAGATAACAACAAAGACACAAACGAAGCCAAAGGAAATGCTTATGGCAAAGACAAAAGCTTTGAAAAGGGAAAAGAGTTTGGCCAAGCCAGGGCAGAACAAGCTAGGCTAAATAAGGAGACAAAAGCACTTGAACTCAACAAAACTGTAATTGAAGGTGAAAGCAAATCAAAAGAGGCTGAGGTAAAAGTAAAAACTGCTAAAGAAAAGCTCGAACAAGACAAAAAAAACAATAAAATTTCGGAAGCCGACTATCAAGAGAAGAAACAAAAAATAGAAAAAGCCGAGAAAGCAATTAAAAAACTCGAAGAAAAAATTGAAAAGGGAAAAGAACTCCGTAAAAAACAAATAGTTACAGAATAAACTATCAAAAAACACTTTAAAAAAGCCATTTATTACAAATGGCTTTTTTTGTTTTACGTAATTTATTAACTTTCCTTTTCAAAACTGAAAAGTAAGTTGTAATTTATACATCAAATTAGAAGTTACAATTTCCAGAAGTAAGAAAAGTCTCACAGTTAATTAAGAAGTTCGTATTATGAAGCTGCTATCTCGTTTTATGTGGTTAATTATTGCTGTTCTTGTAATAGTATTTGCAGGAATCAGCATTGTGCATTTCAGAGCTGAAAGCAAATTAGAGCTGATCAAAAAATCGATTAGCGAAGAGTACAACATCTTAATAGATAAAATGTTGTCGCCCGAAAAGGCGGAAATATATTCAACTTACAATTCCGAAGTGAGTAGTTCTGGAAATGTAAGTGAATTTCTTTCTCTACCAATTCCAATGCCCGAGCTCTTGTCTTTTGATCTCGACACAATGGTAATGAGCCACTTCAAAGTTGATGCTGTGTGGTTTTATAAAGCCGACGCTTCTCCTTTTTATTTCTTTTCGCACCACAATATAAACCAGAACTTGCTCACAATTAGTTCAAGTGATATTATAAACCTCTTTAAAGCTGAAAGAACCTGCAACTTCTACACCACCACCAACAATCAAACAATCAGAATATTCGGTACAATTATAGGCGAAACACATTCGCCCAAAGGATTTTTATTTTCAGCAACCGTACTAGACCAAAGATGGGTTGATTTTTTCGAACAAGAAATCAATAATTCTGAAGTTAGTTTCGCTAAGAACAACGAAAATTTACCCGAAGTATCGAAAGAAATAATCAGAATTGAACGCCCGTTGCCTTCTTTCAATCAAGCAATAGCCGAAAAAATGATTATCACACTGAAACTTCCATTCCTCTCACTTTGGCAAAATACTACAACTACCGATAACTGGTTCTCTTACGGAGCAATGGCCCTTATCGTTATTCTTATCATTATTGCACTGATTTCATGGGTAATATCACCGTTAGATAAAATCACAAAATCACTTGAAAAAGGAAATTCGCGCGATATTCAACCCCTAATAAAAAACAGCTCCGAAATGGGGAAAGTTGCCCGTATGATTAGCGATTACCACCAGAAAAACGAAGAAATTGAGGCAAGTGAAAGCACCAAACGGCATATAATTGAACAAGTTCAGGTCGGGATTATAATTTCAGACGCAGCTTCAAGTCTAATTATCACAGCAAACCCTTATGCCTGCGAAATGATAAATGCTCCGGAAGATGCAGTACTTGGTAACATTACCCAAAACTTTTTTGCACCTCTGAGCGACGAACAAAAGAATACACTTAAAAATTCAACCGAAAATTTATCGGGAATCGAAAGCTTTATACTTAATTCTAGCGGCGAACAAATCCCAATTTTAAGAAACGTCACAAGGATGTTCATGGATGGCAAACATGCTATTATGGAAACTTTCATCAACCTGAGCGAGATAAAAACATTGCAGAAGAAACTTGAGGAAGAAAAGAAGAAGCTCAATTTGGCAATGAAAAACTCCGGACTTGTTTTCTGCGAATACGATTTCAAAACCGACGAGATTGTTTTATCCGACGACTGGAAATTCTTGATAAAAGGAACAGCAGGCTCTAACGCCCAGAATATAATCAACAACATCTATCCATCAGATTCAAAGATGATTACCGATCAGTTCAACTCTCTTTCCTTAGGTATCCGCGATACTCTTACGGCTGAATTCAGAGTTCAACACCCCGAAAGAGGAATTATTTGGATTAGCTTATCTGTTCTGATCACAAAACGCGACGATGCACATAAACCAAAACAATTAATTGGATTGCTCGAAGACATTACCGAGCGCATCAGCATTCAACAAGAACTAATTAAAGCTAAAGAGAGGGCCGAAGAGAGTGACAGGCAAAAATCTGCATATCTTGGAAATATGAGCCACAAAATTCGGACTCCGTTAAATGCTATTGTTGGATTCTCAAACCTTCTAACAGAAGACGACATTACCCATAAAGAGAAGAATGATTACATTAACATCATAAGGCACGATACTGAACAGGTGCTGCATCTGATTGACGACATTATCAACATTGCAAAAATTGACGCTAACCAGCTCGATATAAACAATAAAGAATGCAGTGTAAATGAAATCATGAACGTTCTGTCGGAATACTATAAAACGAATGAAAAAACCGCAAACATAGAATTCATCACAAAACCTATGTTGCCCGACGGAAAAGATCTATTGAAAACCGATGCCGACAAACTTCATCAAATTTTGAGCAACCTATTAAATAACGCGTTCAAATTTACAACCCAAGGTAAAATTGAATTAGGATACTTTGTTAATCCGGTTGAAGAAAAGATGATCATCTATGTAAAAGACACTGGAATTGGCGTTCAAAATGAACACAAAGACAAGATTTTCAACCACTTTTATCAAGCAAATCAGATGACTGAAGGCACCGGATTAGGATTAACAATTAGCCAAAGTTTAGTGAAACTCATTAATGGTAAGCTCAACTTTGAATCGAAAGAAGGTGAAGGTTCAACATTCTTTGTTGAGCTACCTTTTAAAGAAGCATAATTGACCTATTAAGTTAACGCTTAAAAAAAATCATTAAAATTTATCCGGAATATTAGGAATATTCGAAATCAATTTTTTTATTTGCAAACGTAAACAAAGCAAAAATGACAACAAGAA
>CAZRXT010000233.1:0-4349 GCA_964604035.1 uncultured Prolixibacteraceae bacterium
TCATAATACGGCCGGCAATACATACGGGTTTTCCGCTTTCTTCGTCTTTAAATTCTGATTTTATGTCAATTGAGAATGCGTCGGTTGGATACAATGCGGCAGGGTAGGGGTCGATACCTAATTCTCGAAGTTTATTTAAAGAATCGCGACGGATAATCTCTTGTTCGCTTAATTCCCGAATGCTCATATTTTATGATTTTTAAATTTTTTTTGCAAAGATATAAAGAAAACTCAATCTGGTTTAGCCACCACCAACGATAAGTATAGATATGCCTGCATTTGATTTCGAGTTGCAACTCAATAATAACTAATTTAATACAAGCTATTTAATGTGTTTTATGTTTCTTCGGAAATTCCAAAGAGTTTTATTTTTTTAATTTCTGATATATCTGTCTGGAATAAAAATCATTAAGAATGGAGAATCAAAAAGTTTTATTCACTTATTTAAAATTGTTTTCAGATGAGGTCGGTTTTGTTATCTTTGAGCTTTTACAGTGCATGCATTATAACAAATGACCGAGAAAGTTTGGAATATTAAAAAGCTAGGTGACCCTAACGATGTAAAGCACTTGTCGGCAGAGCTGAGTGTTGATATGGCGATTGCAAATCTCTTGGTACAACGGAACATCCAAACTTTCGAAGATGCCAGAGCTTTTTTTCGGCCTCGAATGGCTGATTTGCACGATCCTTTTTTAATGAAGGACATGGAGAAAGCTGTAGTTCGTCTTCGTCAAGCTATTGAACGACAAGAAAAAGTGCTCATTTATGGCGACTATGATGTTGATGGAACAACATCTGTTGCTTTGATGTACCTGTTCCTGAAAGACAAAATTGAAAAACTCGACTTTTATATTCCCGATCGTTATTCTGAAGGTTATGGAATATCTCCTAAATCGATAGAGTACGCTGCCAACAATAACTATACTCTGGTTATTGTGCTCGATTGTGGTATTAAAGCGTTCGAGAAAATAGCTTATGCAAATACCCGCCATCTCGATTATATTATTTGCGACCATCACAATCCAAGCGACAAAATTCCTGATGCCTGCGCTGTGTTAGATCCGAAACGCCCCGATTGCAGTTATCCTTATAAAGAGCTATCGGGTTGTGGCGTAGGGTTTAAGTTCCTTCAGGCTTACAGTATCAGGTACGAAGAACCAATTCCAAAGCTTTACGATTTGCTCGATTTGGTTGTTGTTAGTATTGCTTCTGATATTGTGCCGGTGACAGGCGAAAATAGGGTTCTTGCTTTTTATGGCTTGAAGAAGTTAAACTCCGACCCAAGTGTTGGGTTAAAAACCTTGATAAACCATTCGGGACTCAATGGCACTGAAATTACAATTAACGATATCGTTTTCAAAATAGGACCTCGCTTAAATGCTGCAGGTCGTATCGAACATGGGAAGAAATCGGTTCGGTTGCTTATTTCAGAAGATGAAGCCCTTGCCCACGAAATGGGTGTGGAGATCAACTCTTTTAACGAAATTCGGAAATCGCTCGACCGGGATATTACTCAGGAAGCTCTCGATATGATTATTAATAATGAAGAGCTCAATAGCCGCAAAACAACGGTGCTTTATAATCGCGACTGGCATAAAGGTGTAGTTGGTATTGTCGCATCAAGGCTGACCGACTGGTTTTACAGGCCAACTGTAATTCTTACTGAATCGAATGGTATGGCCACTGGTTCTGCTCGTTCGGTAAAAGATTTCGACTTGTACGAAGCTATTGATTATTGTAGCGATTTACTTGAATCGTATGGAGGGCACATGTATGCCGCCGGCTTAACGTTGAAGCTCGAGAACGTGAAAAAATTTACCGATCGTTTTGAAGATTTCGTAAGCAGAAGCATCACTAAAAAACAGATGATTCAATCAATTGAAGTGGATGCAAAACTTCAGCTTTCTGACATCAGTCCTAAGTTAATGCGCATTTTGAAGCAATTCGAACCTTTTGGCCCGCATAATATGAACCCGGTTTTCATTTCGGAAGATGTACTTGATATTGGCAGGAGCAGGTTGGTTGGTCAAAATTCGGACCACATAAAACTCGAATTGGTTGAACCAAATAGCTCTTCTATGAAATATTCGGGAATTGCCTTTTCGTTGGCCGATAAATTTCCGTTGGTTGAATCGGGGTTGCCGTTCGATATCTGTTACTCGCTTATCGAAAATGAATTTCATGGAAAAACCTCCATTCAATTATTAGTCCGCGACATTAAGAAAGGCTCTTGATTGTTTTGTTCAATTTTCGTGCTCTTCAATTTTCTACCTTTGTTTTTCTTTCCTTTTTATGCTCTATTTTTTCCTTTTTTGAACTCTGTTGCTCACTTTTTTCATATTTTAGAGAAGTTTTGAAACCAGGACATTAATAATTGTTGCCGTTTATGTCCGATTGGTTTGATTTATTGAGTATTAATGTGAAAAATATATTGCCATGAATATGAAGCTTGGAAGTATTATGTCTCGGTTGACAAAGGCTGTGATTATTTTTACAGTTTTATTGTCGGGTTCGTTACAAACAAGTGGCGCCGATCAGAAACCTGCCAAAGAAATTGGCTTCGACTTTGTGATTACAAAGAATGAGACGGGTAGTTTTGGCTTAATTGAGAAAGGAATACCAACTTCAATAGTAGTAAATGCCTACGATTATCCCGGAGTTATTAAAGCGTTAGAGTATTTTAAAGCCGACCTGAAACTTGTATCGGGCAACGAGCCTAAACTCCTTCTTGATGCCGTTCCGCAAGCAAAACAAGTAATTGTTGTAGGTACAATAGGCAAGAGCCAACTTATTGATCAGTTAATAAAATCGGGTAAAATCAATGTTGACGACATGAAGGGGAAATGGGAAAACTCATTAATTCAAGTTGTCGAAAACCCATTTCCAAACGTAGATCGGGCTTTGGTTATTGTTGGAAGCGACAAGCGTGGTTCAATCTTTGGTATTTTCGATGTCTCTTCAAAAATTGGCGTTTCGCCTTGGTATTGGTGGGCCGATGTTCCAGTACAACAAAAGCAAAACCTATATATTAAAGCCGGCCGTTATAACTTGGGCGAGCCAAAAGTGAAATACCGCGGAATTTTCCTTAACGATGAAGAACCTGCATTAGGCCGTTGGGCTGTTGATACTTATGGCGGATTTAACCATCAGTTTTACGAGAAAGTCTTTGAATTAATTCTTCGTTTGAAGGGTAATTATATATGGCCGGCTATGTGGTGGGCTGCTTTTAATACCGATGACCCACAGAATGCTCTTTTGGCCGACGAAATGGGTGTAGTTCTTGGAACTTCGCATCACGAACCGATGGACAGGGCTCATGCCGAATGGAAAAAAGAAGGTAAAGGCGAATGGAACTACACAACGAATAAAGATGTGTTGACCAAGTTCTGGTCCGATGGTATAAAACGCATTGGAAACCGCGAAGTCGTTGTAAATATGGGCATGCGTGGCGATGGCGATATGGCCATGAGTGAAGATACAAACATCTCTTTACTCGAAAAAATTGTTGCAGACCAACGCGCCATTATTGCAAAAGAAACTGGAAAAGATGTTGCCGAAACGCCTCAAATGTGGGCTCTTTATAAAGAAGTTCAAGATTACTACGATAAGGGAATGCGTGTTCCCGACGATGTAACCCTGTTGCTTTGCGACGATAACTGGGGAAATATAAGAAAACTGCCTAAGCCGGGTACAGCTCCCCGCAAAGGTGGATATGGAATCTATTACCATTTCGATTATGTAGGCGGTCCGCGAAACTATAAATGGGTGAATACTTGTCCTATTCCGCGTGTTTGGGAACAGATGAACCTTGCCTACGAACATGGTGTTGACAGGTTGTGGTTGGTAAATGTTGGCGACTTGAAACCAATGGAATACCCAATCTCTTTCTTTCTCGATTATGCCTGGAACCCACAAGAGTGGAGTGCCGAAAAGCTACCCGATTATGCCAAAAAGTTTGCGGCACAGCAATTTGGAGACAAATATGCCGACGAAATTGCCAGTTTGTTAGATACCTATACAAAATACAACAGCCGCCGCAAGCCCGAATTGCTTGAACCTCAGACTTACAGTTTAATAAATTACAGAGAAGCCGAAACCGTTGTCGATGATTATAACTCGCTGGTTGATAAAGCTGAAAAGATTGGGAAGAAACTTCCAAAAGAGTACAAAGACGCATACTACCAGTTGGTTTTACACCCAATAACAGCTTGCGCAAACCTTAATGAAATGTACTTTACAATTGCAAAAAACCGCTTGTATTCAGAACAATGGAGGGCATCGACAAACGATTTGGCTAAACAAGCCGAAAAGATGTTCAAGAAAGATGCTGATATTTCGGAGTATTATAA
>CAZRXT010000234.1:0-4348 GCA_964604035.1 uncultured Prolixibacteraceae bacterium
ATAAGGTTTTGGGGTATTAACCAAAGAAACCCTGCGAGCACAATAAGATCAACACCTTGACTCTTTAATTTATTCAATATCAAATCAGTATCATACAACTCCATTTTCGAAAACACATAAGAAGGGATTCCAAGTCTTTTAGCTCGTTCGAGAACAAAAGCATCTTCCTTATTCGAATAAATGCATTCGATGTTCAAATTTTCTTTCCCTGCAAAATGGCAAGCAATATTTTCAGCATTAGAACCCGAACCTGAAGCAAAAATGGCTATTTTTTTCATTTATAGAAATTTATGAATAAATAATGAAGAAATTAAATTTTCACAAAAATAAGCTTTCAGATCTTTTCCATAAAGCATAACGAGACAAAATTTGGTTTTATAAATCGTTTCTTTATTACTTTGCAGCGTTTTAAAAATTAAGATAAAGTATAACTTAAAAAATTACAATTATGTCTGACATTGCAGGAAAAGTAAAGGCAATCATCGTTGATAAATTAGGAGTAGACGAAAGCGAAGTTACGCCAGAAGCAAGCTTCACAAACGATTTAGGTGCCGATTCTCTTGATACAGTAGAATTGATCATGGAATTCGAAAAAGAATTCGACATGGCTATTCCAGATGACCAAGCTGAAAAAATTGGCACAGTTGGTGATGCAATCACTTACATTGAACAAAACAGCAAGTAATAAACTTTTTTTCTTTTCTTATGGAATTAAAACGAGTAGTAGTAACAGGTCTGGGAACCATAAATCCTATCGGTAACAATATTGAAGAATATTGGGAAAATCTGAAAAACGGGGTTAGTGGTGCCGCACCTATTACTCGTTTTGATGCAACCAATCATAAAACAAAGTTTGCCTGCGAGGTTAAAAACTGGGAACCTCTAAATCATTTCGACAGAAAAGACGCAAGAAAATACGATCTTTTTACTCAATTTGCACTTGTATCTGCCCGTCAGGCAGTTCTTGATTCTAAAATTGACTTAGAAACAATCAATAAAGATAGAGTTGGTGTAATTTGGGGAGCTGGTATTGGTGGCATACAAACTTTTGAAGAGGAAGTTAGGTCGTTTAACGATGAAAATCCTAAGACTTCTCCTTTCTTCATTCCAAAGATGATTGCCAACATGGCAAATGGTTGCATCTCAATCGAGTATGGGTTTAGAGGACCAAATTTAACTACAGTAACAGCTTGTGCATCTTCAACTAACGCAATTATCGATGCGCTCATGTTTATCCGATTAGGAAAAGCTGACATGATAATTGCTGGAGGCTCTGAAGCTGCAATTACTCCAGCAGGAGTAGCTGGATTCAACTCAATGAAAGCCTTATCAACAAGAAACGACGATCCGAAAACAGCCTCACGCCCATTCGATAAAGATCGCGATGGTTTTGTTATGGCTGAAGGCGGTGCAGCTTTGATATTGGAAGAATACGAGCACGCTGTTAGCAGAGGTGCAAAAATCTATGCTGAATTAGTTGGTGGTGCGTTAAACGCAGATGCTTACCACATGACAGCACCTGATCCTGAAGGAAATGGCGCAGCAAATGTTATGAAGTTGGCTTGCGAAGATGCAGGAATCAATCCTTCGGAAATTGATTATATCAATGTTCACGGAACATCAACAGGGCTAGGTGACATTGCCGAACCTAATGCAATTAAGAGAACTTTTGGCGAACACGCTTACAAAGTAAGCATCAGTTCAACAAAATCGATGACAGGCCACATGCTTGGAGCAACAGGTGCTGCTGAAGCAATTGCAGCAATACTTGCAATTCAAAATGATCTTATTCCTCCTACAATCAACCTAGTTGAGATGGATCCAGAATTAGATCCTAAAATGGATTTTACATTCAATGTGGCAAAACCACGTGTTGTAAACTATGCTTTGAGCAACACATTTGGTTTTGGAGGCCATAACGCTTCGGTTATTTTCAAGAAGTTCAAATGATAAAATTTATTATTCAAAGAATAAAGCTCTTTTCTTCACCAAGGAAAGAGTTTTATTTGTTTTTAAAGGACATCACAGGAATTTACCCAAGCAATGCCCGCCTATACGATATTGCTTTCATTCATAAGTCGGCATCAATTACCGACTCGATGGGGAATCTAATCAACAATGAGCGGCTTGAATATCTTGGAGATGCTATTTTAGGAGCCGTTGTGGCCGAATATGTCTACAAACGCTTTCCTCAACGAGGCGAAGGGTTTCTTACCCAAATGAGGTCCAAACTAGTCAATAGGGCTTTCCTCTCGCAACTAACAAACGAAACAGGCCTACACAAATTTATTCAATCGAGAACTATAGGAAATACCGCCGCCAGTAACATTTATGGCGATGCCTTTGAGGCTCTTATTGGTGCCATTTATCTTGATAAAGGATACGCTAAAACTCGACACATTATAATAAAAAGGTTTCTTAACGAATATGTTGATCTAAACAAGATTGAAGAAACCGACAATAATTACAAAAGCCAACTCATAGAATGGGGGCAAAAAAATAAGTGCGATATTAATTTTCAAACAGAAGAAGAAAACTCGCCCAATAGCAAATTCAGCATTTTTGTTTCATCTGTCGAAATCGAGAATCAAGTAAAGGGTAAAGGGTATGGCAGTTCGAAAAAAGAATCGCAACAGAACGCCGCACAAGAAGCTATGAACAACCTCAATGGCACTTCAGAAGTGTCTGAAAAACATCCATAAACAAATTCAATCTTCGTTAAAAAAGCTTTATACGGGAGTTAAATAATATTAAATACCGTTAAAATGGCCTGGCAAATCATATATCTTTGCACTCATGGGCAAGCGAAAAGTTTATGTTTTAATAGCAGTGATGTCGATAGTTGTCACGTTGTTGATTCTAGTTCAGGTAAATATAATCAACAATGCAGCACGTATCAAAGAAGAGCAGTTTGGCCAGTTGGTAAAACGATGCTTGATGCACGTTGCTACACGACTTGAAGAAGAAGAAGCCAAACAACTTTTTCTTGACGAACGTTTTGCCCAACAATTTGGGATGCCGACAGGTTCAAATCCAAGAACAACTACAACCTCGCCCGACAAAATTGTTCATAAGCAAATCAATTTCTCATTAAACCTATCGCAAGACCCTTCGGGCAAAGTACATGCCGAAGCTACTCTCGATACAATAGTTAACGTAGAACAATCGTATCCTATTCAAGATCCAAAAGTTTTTGAAGAGTTAGACGAACTGAACGAGTGGGAACAAAGGCGCTTTCTTCAAAGCATTCGTAACCGCGACATGTTTACCCGAAACTTTCAGTATCAACTAATGCTTGCGAACCGCCCAATTGAACAACGAATTGACCCGCGATTCTTAGCGGCATTACTCAAGAATGAATTTATTTTCAATGGAATAAACATTGATTATGAATATGTTGTAAAATCGTACAATCAGGGCGAAGAAAGAATCATTATAAAATCGGGCAACTACAAAAGTGCAAAGGTTCCAGAACATCAAACGCCATTATTCACAAACGACCTCGGCATTCAAAAGCCCAACTATCTGAAAGTATATTTTCCAACCAGCCGAAGAGAATTTATCAAGTCGACAAGTTTCATGGTCTATCCTACTCTTATTTTGGTCGCATTTATAATTGGAATTTTTGCCTATACAATTGCAATCCTTTTTAAAGAGAAGAAGTTATCGATCATCAAAAATGACTTCATTAACAATATGACCCACGAATTTAAAACACCAATATCAACTATCTCGTTAGCTTCGCAGATGTTGCGCGACAATTCTGTAACAAATACACCTACAGCAATCGACCGAATTTCGGGAGTGATTTTCGAAGAAAGCAAACGATTGAGCATGCAAGTTGAAAAGGTTTTGCAACAGGCTATATTTAATGAAGGACGCATGAAAATGAAATTCAAAGAGTTCGACCTTCACGAAGTTATTGATTCTGTAATTACGAATTCAGAAATCAGAGTTCATTCTTTAGATGGTAAGATTACTCTTTCGAAAAACGCAACGAATTTTATAATTTACGGAGACCAGGTGCATATCACAAATGTTTTATATAACTTGCTTGACAATGCAGTGAAATACAGCAAAGAAGCTCCAGTAATTGAAGTTTCGACCCAAAACCATAAAGATTATTTAGAAATAAGCGTGAAAGACAATGGTATCGGGATTGCTAAAGAACATCAGAAACAAATATTTGAACGATTCTTTAGGGTTCCAACAGGTAACGTACACGACGTAAAAGGTTTCGGGTTAGGACTTCATTATGTAAGCAAAATTATTGAAGCACACAACGGTAGTATCAAAGTTGAAAGTGCACTAAATAAAGGAACAAAATTTATTATCAATTTTCCCATAA
>CAZRXT010000235.1:0-4319 GCA_964604035.1 uncultured Prolixibacteraceae bacterium
GAGGCGAAATATAAGTTCAATGGAACTATAAGTTTGCGCTTACTGTGGCTTTCTACATTAAGGAAAACACGACATTATTTATGGTTTATAACTTGCAATTGCAGTTATGATAAAAATGGATTGTTTCATACTTGTTCCTCGCCCTTCCAATGGCAGATCTGATTGAGATCCCTAACTCCGTTCGGGATGACAGATATGTCTCGAATAGGGATAAGGCAGGACGACCCGGGACTGGGCCAATAATAGTAATCAGGGTTCGATTTTCGATTTTAATTTCAGATTGATATAAAACGCTGTTTTACAAAGTAAATTTTTGACTATTAGCGAGCTAAATCGAGAGAGTTTAATACAGGAAAACAGTGTTTTATAGAAAGCTTTTTGTTTGTCACTTGTAAACAGCAATCTTCAACTTTAAAAATCACTTAAAACAATGAGTTATTTCTGCGGGTTCTGATTAAACGTTGTGGAAATTTGATTCGTAGTCCAATTTTTCAGCTATAGGGTTTTCAAAAGTCTGTTAGAAAACTTTTAAATTTTCATAGAAACACGTAATTTTTTTCAATTTTGCACCCATAGTTGAACTTTTCGAGCATAAAATTATATCTTTAGAGCCTCGTTCAAACCACAGAACAGATGGATGATTTTAATTACATAGGAAAGAGTTTATTTAAAGGATGCAGTAAGTCTTCCAACTATTTCTATGGCCATTTAATTACAATTAAAATGGTGTGGTTTACTTCAAACTACAGTTCGTGCCGATCTTGTATCGGTTAATTTTCCCCTATTAATGTTGGTTTTCACCAAGACCACATTCAGTTAATTTTTTTTCAACTAATTACTAAAAAATGATCAAGTCAAAATTCTTCATTAATTTGTATTTTTTCAGACAATCTTTTTTCTCTGGAAATTTACTTGCGAAGAGTTTCTATATAGAATATTGTATTTCAAACCATCAAATAGAATAAGAATGAAAAAACACAATTTTTCTGCCGGACCATCAATCTTGCCTGAATTTACAAAGGAAGAGACCGCAAAAGCAATTATGGATTTTGCCGGAACAGGATTGTCGGTAATGGAAGTATCGCACCGTGGTGCTGAGTTTCAAGCTGTAGTTGACGAAACTGTAGCGTTGATCAAAGAGATTTTGAATGTTCCTGAAGGATATTCAGTACTCCTTTTGCAAGGTGGTGCAAGTCTTCAGTTCTATATGGCTCCTCTTAACTTGTTGGCTAAGAAGGCTGCTTATCTTAACACTGGCGTTTGGGCAAGTAAAGCGTTGAAAGAGGCTAAGCTTGTTGGCGAAGTTGTTGAAGTAGCTTCTTCCAAGGATAAAAATTACACTTATATCCCTACAGGTTATGAAGTTCCTGCTGATGTTGATTATTTCCACATCACATCCAACAATACTATTTATGGAACACAACTATACAGTGATCCTGAAGTAAGCGTACCATTGGTTGCCGATATGTCGTCTGATATTTTCAGCCGTCCGATCGATATCTCGAAATACGATTTGATTTATGCAGGTGCCCAGAAAAACCTTGCACCAGCTGGTTTAACCCTTGCAATTGTTAAGGATTCAGCTCTTGGAAAAACTGGTCGTGTATTGCCAACAATGTTGAATTACCAAACACATATCGAAGGTGGTTCAATGTTCAATACGCCTCCTTGTGTGGCTATTTTTGCTGCTCTTCAAACATTGAAATGGTTGAAAAACCTTGGTGGCATTGAAGTAATTGAAAAAATGAACATTGCGAAAGCAAAAGTCCTTTACGATGAACTCGATAGGAATAGCTTCTTCAAAGCTGTTGTTCCAAATCCGAAAGATCGTTCGTTGATGAACATCTGTTTTGTAATGCGCGAAGGTAAAGAAGATCTTGAAAAAGAGTTCCTTACACTTGCAAAACAAAAAGGTCTCGATGGCTTGAAAGGTCACCGTTCAGTGGGTGGTTTCAGGGCTTCTTGCTACAATGCCCTCCCAATTGAGAGCGTTCAGGCACTTGTCGATGCAATGAAGGAATTTGAAGCAAATCATTAATAATATAGATAGGAGAGGGAATGCAGGGGTAATCTTCTGCATTTTCTTTTTTATAAAAGAAATTTTAATACAATGGCGATAATTAAACCATTTAAAGGGGTAAGGCCTCCTAAAGAGTTAGCTGCAAAGGTAGCCTCAAGGCCTTACGATGTATTGAATTCGGATGAAGCTCGTGCCGAAGCTGCGGGAAACAATTACTCGCTCCTTCGCATTATCAAACCTGAAATTGAGTTCCCATCAGGAACCGATGAACACACCGACGAAGTGTATGATAAAGCTGTTGAGATGTTCCACCTTTTTCAGGACGAGAAGTGGCTGTTGCAAGATGAAAAAGAGTGCCTTTACATCTATGCTCAAACCATGAATGGACGTACTCAATATGGGTTGGTGGCTTGTGCTTCTGTTGACGATTACCTGAACAATGTGATCAAAAAACATGAGCTCACCCGCAAAGACAAGGAAGAAGACCGCATGAAACACGTTCGCAATACAAATGCAAACGTCGAACCTGTGTTCTTTGCTTATCCTGCTGTTGAAGAAATTGATGAAATCGTAAAAAATATTGTTGATTCGAAACCTGCGGAATACGATTATGTGGCCGAAGATGGCTTTGGACACCATTTCTGGGTGATCGACAACGACAACACAATTGCTCGTTTGGTTGAGTTGTTTGCAAAAATACCTTCAACTTACGTAGCCGATGGACATCACCGTACTGCTGCCGCAGCGTTGGTTGGTGCCGAAAAGAGGAAACAAAACCCTTCTTACTCAGGAAACGAAGAGTTCAACTATTTCCTTGCTGTTCACTTTCCCGACAATCAACTTCAGATAATTGACTACAACCGTGTTGTAAAAGACCTTAATGGACTATCAACAGCTGAGTTAATCGAAAAGTTGGGCGAAGATTTTGTTGTAACCAAAGAGGGCAACGAGATTTGTAAACCCGACCAGTTACATACATTCAGCATGTATCTTGGTGGCGAATGGTACAAACTGGTTGCTAAAGCAGGTCGTTTTGATGATAACGACCCAATTGGCGTGCTTGATGTTACAATTTTATCCAACCTGGTACTCGATAAAATACTTGGCATCAAAGATCTTCGTACCGATAAACGAATTGACTTTGTTGGAGGTATCCGCGGATTGGGCGAATTAAGCAAACGTGTTGACAGCGGTGAAATGAAAGTGGCTTTTGCCCTTTACCCTGTTTCAATGAAACAACTCATCAACATTGCCGACTCGGGCAATATTATGCCACCTAAAACAACTTGGTTCGAACCAAAATTGCGTTCGGGACTGGTAATACATAAGCTCGACTAAACCTAATCGTTTGTTGAGATAGAAGAAAACCTAAGAAGGAACAACCATTGCGTTCCCTCTTAGGTTTTTTTATTGATAGCGCGTATCCATATTCAATAGTTTGACACCGTTATTTTCTCCTGAATCGAACGGCTTTCTGCCGAAAGACACTCTCCTTGAATAAAATTCTTGTTTTAAATCAACACATGTTATTCGTTACAAAGTTTTTATATCTTTATGACTTCCGATAAAGAATATGTTGACTAATGATTTGTTCAGTTTGTAAAATCTATATTTCCTCAATTTAAAAACACTAATTAATCATGCACTTTTTATGAAACCCGCCTTATGAACCCAGAAAACAAACCACACAGCAAAACTCATTCATCTCGTAATGTATTGATTGTATCTCATTCATTTCTAATATTTATTCTTTCGATAATCGTATTGGTGCCGTTTGCCGGGCTTGCCCAAAACAACCAAAGCAGCCTTTCCAACGTCTCTCTTGCCGAAAAGATCTACCTCCAGACCGAAAGGCAAGTGTATTCTACTGATGACACCATCTGGTTCAAGAGCATAGTTACAAGTGCCTTCACCCACAAACCAACCGCGTTGAGCGGGGTACTCTATGTCGAACTGATTGCCCCATCCGAACATCTCTGGGAAAAGAAACTTATAAAACTAACGGAAGGCATTGGCAGTGGCTACTTCGGCATCGGAGCAGGGGCTCCCGAAGGCACCTACCAAATAAGGGCCTACACCCAGTGGAACCACAACTTCGGTGATGACTTTATTTTTACCGGATACATCACTGTTATTGCCAACAGTCAAAAAGATATTGTTCCAATAAGCGAGGTAACATTAATAAAGAAGCAGAAGAATCAACAACAGTTGAAAGCCTGTTTCGACCCATTGTCCATCGATAGCCTGCACAGCGGCAACCTGACCGTCTTGCTTACCGTTGATGGGAAAACCGATTCAC
>CAZRXT010000236.1:0-4315 GCA_964604035.1 uncultured Prolixibacteraceae bacterium
CAATGTAGTAGAAAATGGCTTTAGTTCCATCGCCTTGATATTCAACATCGCCAATCTTCATATTCAACCTTAGGTCGGTGGCTAATTGCCTCGACTTAATCATTGTTTCATGCTCTCGCTTCATCGAGATTTCCCATTTTTCAATGTCAACAGGCTTCGCTTTTCGATAAACCTTGCGCATTTCGCCATTGATCAGGGTAACTTTATGGCGTTTCATTTGCCGGCGAACCAAATCGCCAACCATTGAAACCATTCCGATGTCGTGACCCGGATTTGCCTCAACAGCAACCATATCGCCCACTTCGAGCTTTAACTGGTTTACATTTTTGAAGTAATCTTTACGGGTATTTTTAAATCGTATTTCGACAAATTCTTCAGGGTTTGCAGTATTATCAACATCGCTCAACCAGTTAAACACATCTAGTTTAGCACATGATCCTGCGAGCTTGTTTGATGAACAACCCCTGAATATTGGATTTCCTGTACTCATATTTGTTTTATTTTGACCTTCTTTATCCGAAGGGAATATCTTGTTTATATCAATTCCACAAAAATAATTATAAAAGTGGTTGATAAAAATAGCTATTATTCAAATAGGAAAAAGAGATGCAACTCTTAAACTTCGAAAACGAAGAGAGGAAAGTCTAAGCCTTGATGATTTTGGTTATTTTCATCGACAAATCGAGAAATATAATTCGAGGATTTCCATTTTGAGAGATGTCGCGATAGGCCTTTTCTAACTCATCGGCAAAAATGAGAATGTTCCGTTCGTTGATGAATGGGCTGAACTTTTCGGAAAAAGATTTCTCTTGCCCATTCAGAAATACAATTTGTGGCTGGTTCAGATTCAGCATAAAATTCTCGCGGATCATTCGCATCGAATAGAGAAGAAAGCTTTTTTGTTTTTCGCGCCCTGTACTAGAGACTTCATCAACCCAATCGAAAATAGACATCCAATCGCGCTTATACGTAAGCCTCATTATTTTGGTAAATTGCTCAAAATAGGCTGTAGTATCCTCGTCGGGGGTCAACAAATCTAACGCAGCAATATAACTGCCGTTGGCCAAATGAGCCAATCCTTGCAGATTTTTCCCTTCAGTAGCAGGATTTTTCTCCAAAGCCTTAATCATCGATTCCTGATCAATAGCCGGGAATTTCACAAGCTGGGTCCTCGAACGAATGGTGGCAAGCAACTGTTCATCGCTTTCGGTAATCAGTATAAATAAGGTTTTTGGTGGCGGCTCTTCAAGTATTTTAAGCAATTTATTGGAACACTGAACATTCATCCGCTCAATCATCCAAATAATCATCACTTTGTACTCGGCCTCATAGGTCTTAAGATTCAGTTTCCTGATTATTTCGTTGCTTTCGGTTACATAAATTTGAGCCTGCGAGTTCTCAACATCGATGTTACCATTCCAAATATTAATATTGAAATAAGGGTTCTTCAGCACTTGTTCGCGCCATTTATCTATGAAGTTATCGCTTACAGGATCTTTAAACTTTGGCGATTTTACTACCGGATAAACAAAGTGAAGGTCGGGATGAATTAGCTTTTGGTATTTTTTGCACGATGGGCATTCGCCACACGAATCGGTATCGGAAGGGTTCCTGCAATTCAGATATTGAGAATAGGCCAAAGCCATTGCCAGTTTGCCAGTACCCTGACCTCCGGAAAAAAGCAACGCATGGCTAACCCGACTATCCTTTACGCTGTCGATTAGCCTCTTTTTAATTGCGCCCTGACCTATGACATCTTTGAATTGCATAATCACAAAGATGAAAAAAAATGGTGAGTAAAATAGAATGTGTTAATAAGTTGAAGAAAAAAACACGGGCGGCTTGCAATTCGGCTTATGTAATTTTTGCTTTTAAAATGAGTTGGGCAATTTATTATTCTTGCATATACCTCTTGAAATTGTTAATGATTAGAGGAAAATGGCCGACCCGCGTTTTATGTAATCAATGGCTATATTTATGAAAAAACAAATTTCTTACTTTTTGCTTAATGCATTTACAGTAGAAGCCTTAAACAAGTTGTACGACCATGTTGCACCACTTACTGCATCAACTTTAGATATATCTTGCTTCATCAATAATTCCTTTGGATAGTTTAAAACCCCTTGCCAATCTTTTCGACACTGCATTCTGTATTCTTCATTATCGGGATAATGTTTTTCATAATCGGAACCAAAAATCTCGTTATTAAGAGTATCTACAATCTGGAATTCAACATTCACAAGTTTATTGTTTTGGAAAGAGAGCTTGGTAATCCCAATATATGGTTCATTGGTATAGCTCGCCTGCGAACGACCTTCATACGTTTTTGATCGACCTAATTGACAAGAACTTACCAAAACTAGAATCGAGATTAAACTTGCCCACTGTCTTAAATAAACCTTATTTGCAATCATACTATTACTGTTTATGGATATATGACAACCAAAAGAAGAACTACCCTGATGGATTAAAAAAATTAATGTCATTTCCTTTTCATACCCGTTTTACAAGCAATAATCAACAATAGATATTTCAACGTTTTTATTGAAATAAGTTAATCAGATAGCAAAGCTGAACTAGTTTATTCTATCCAAATCGTTTTTCAAATTTTTTGTAGAGCAAGAATATCAAAAAGCAATGCACTAAAGCAGCTCCTAAAAGGTACAGCCATCGGTATTGCAAATCTCCAAACACGGCACGTTCAACCCACCAAAGTGGCGAAACCGAAAGTGCCCAGCGCCAGCTTCCTTTCAGAAAATAGTCGATTAGCATTGGGAGCATAATAATGCCAAACCCTTTTGAAATGGCAATTCCTTCAACTTTATTGCTTGCAAAAGCTCCAAGAAAGAGTAACATCAGAGGCGCTTCGGTCGAGACAATTATCGAAAGTGCAATCATTTCAAATCCTGTCAACAGCGAGGCAAATCCTGTCAATATCAGGAAAATGATTCCTGTAACAAAACTCAACATTACTGGAACCAACATCCTAACCGCCAGATAACCACTTTTGCCAATGGGGGTTATAGCCAAGTAGCTAATAATTCCACCATCACGTTCATCAAGCAAGATAAAACCGTAAATCATTCCAAGCATCATTGGGGTTAGCGAAAAAAGGAACAAACGGATAATCGAGAAGTAGCTGTCAATAGGGAAATTGAACATTCGGGTGGTGATTCCCGAAACAATTGGCAACAGGAACAGCGCAACCATAAGGAGTAATATTGGAGCAATAAGGCAAAGAATGAGCATTGGATCGCGCCCAATAATCTTCCAATCGCTTTTGAAGAGGTATATATTTCGATTCATGGCTAATCAGTATTATTTGCAAATAACATGTTTCATAAATTGGCTACGGGCATAAATAAATGCCAGAATATTCCAGCAAACCAGCACGGCAGTATCGGCAACAATCCCTTTCGGCGTTTGCACCTCTGGCGTAAGAATAAGAAGGTCGATGGCCGCATTGATAGGAAAAACCAGCGATAGTATTGGCGTGAAAAAGAAAAGAGCAATGGGCGCAACCATAACCAAGCCTCCAAGCAAAATACCTGCAAGATATTGATTGAGGGTGTTAACACGGGCCGATATTCCAAGTCCAACAAACGTGAAGAAAAGCGAACTCAGAGCCACCGCAATAAGTGTTGCCAACCAATTTCCGAGCATTCCACCGGGCAAAAAGCCAATTGCCGAACTCACCACCAATGCAATGAGGGTAAGAGATAGAGATTTCGACCACAAATAGTTATCGAGCTTAAGTGGCGTTACAAATAAGCTCTGCAACACATTCTGTTGTTTTTCAAGAAGTACAAGGGCTCCAACAAACAATAATCCCATTACCGAAGTATCGGAGAGAATGAGGTACGCTGTAACCTCCATCCGCACCGAATGTGGGAGATAAAACAGAATGAGGAGGTAAATGGCCGTAAGTATTGCATAAATCAGGTAGAACCCTTGCCTTATCTGAAACATAGTGTCGTATTTGATAAGGCTGAAGAGCATATTTCGATTATTTCTATTCGGGTTCATCGTTAGCTTTATTTTCTGATTGAAGATTTTAGGTTAGCTGTTTACCTGTTACCTGAATGAAAATATCTTCGAGCGTAGCTTCTTGTGTGTGAATGGTTTCGACTGTTGTCGAATTGATCAGATTGAGAAACTCGCTGTTCGAACCAAGGTTTTTAAGATCGAATTCAAGCGTTTCGACATGGCTATTTTGCCTAAACCGTACTTTAACCGACTTGCGCCCATGTTGAAGTTTGAGCGTTTCGGGCGTGTTTATAACCGGCAGTTGGCCATCTATCATAAATGCCACACG
>CAZRXT010000237.1:0-4303 GCA_964604035.1 uncultured Prolixibacteraceae bacterium
TTATCCAATTTTTCCTGTAAGGTACTCTTCAGTTCGCCTGTCGTGAGGGTTGGTAAACATGAGCTTAGTTTTATCGTATTCAACCAGTTCGCCAAGATACATAAAAAGCGAGTAGTCCGAAATTCTTGCCGCTTGCGACATGTTGTGTGTCACCATAATAATGGTGTAGTTCTCTTTCAATTTCACAAGCATGTCTTCGATTTTTGCGGTCGCAATTGGGTCGAGAGCCGAAGTTGGTTCGTCGAGAAGGATAATCTCGGGGTTGAAAGCCAGCGCCCTTGCAATGCACAAGCGTTGTTGCTGCCCGCCCGAAAGGAAAGTCCCTTTTTTAAAGAGCGAATCTTTTACCTCTTCCCAAAGTGCCACATCTTGCAACGACCGTTCAACAATTTCATCTTTCTGATTCTTTTTCAAGCTAATACCGTTCAGTTTGTAACCCGAAATCACATTGTCGTAAATGCTCATAGTTGGAAATGGATTTGGGCGTTGAAATACCATTCCCATTTGTCGGCGTACTTTTATTGCCGACATTTTCATTATATCGGTGCCGTTAAGTATAATTTTGCCGGTTGTTTCAATGTTTTCGTACAGCTCGTGCATACGGTTTATTGCCCTGAGCAAGGTGCTCTTTCCGCAACCCGAAGGACCCATTATTGCTGTTACTGCATTCTTTTTAAATCCAACCGAAACATCTTTCACTGCCAGATTTTTGTCGTATGCTACAGAAAGGTTCTGTAGAGATAATATAGGATCAGTAATTTGTATGATATTTTGTTCCATTTTTATTTTGTATTTGCTGCAATCTGTTTTGATATAATATTGAAAATCAAAACTATTATCATTAACAACAACGATGAACTCCAAATTAAATCGACCATGTTTGGGTTGTTGTAAAATTCCCAAATCAGCAATGGTATTGCGCTTGTTGGCTCGGTTACATCCCAGTTAATGGAACTGCTACCAAGGGCGGTTAACATTAGCGGGGCCGTTTCTCCAATTACACGCGATATTGCCAGTAATATTCCGGTCATAAGCCCACTAAAACCTGTTGGTATCAATACCTGTAAAATTACTCGCCAATACGGAACACCTAGTGCCATTGCGGCTTCTTTTATGGTGTTTGGTATCATTTTTAGCGTTTCTTCTGTTGAACGCACAATCATCGGGAGCATCATTATTGATAAAGATACGCTGCCGGCCAATGCCGAAAAGCCCATTGTAACATGCTTAACTATCCAAATATAAGAAATCAAACCAAGAACAATTGACGGTACTCCCTGTAAAATGTCTGATATATCGCGCACAAAGTTTGCGATTCGCTTTCCTTGGTTTTCATATAGATATACGCCCGAAGTGATTCCTACGGGAATGGCAATAACTGCGGCAAGTGCAACCATTAAAAGTGTGCCGGTTATACCGTTTATGATACCTCCGGGAATGGTTTCGCCATTGGCAACTGCCGTCATGGCAGTAAAAGTGTCGGGAGTGGTTTGGGTTATAAAATTGAAATTAAGCTGCTTTACACCTTTAGAAATCAACTTATATATTATTAAAACGATTGGCGATATGGTCAGGAAAGAGAAAGCAATAACCACCCCAAGAAAGATCTTATCTTTTAATAGCCTCGATTTAGAATGATCGATGTCGTATAATTTTTCTTGCAATTCCATATCAGCGTTCGAATTTCTTGATGATCATTTTTCCAATTCCATTGATAATTCCGGTTATCACGAAAAGTATTAACCCGATAGCTATGAGCGAACTAAGCTTAAGTCCGTCGGCCTCGCCAAACTGATTGGCAATAATACTGGCCATTGAATTTCCGGTTGAAAAAATGCCCGTGGGTATTAAGTTTGAATTTCCGATCAGCATCGTTACTGCCATTGTTTCGCCAAGTGCCCGCCCAAAAGCTAGTATGTAACCTGCAAAAATTCCTGAACGTGCAGCGGGAACTGTAACACTGGTAATTACTTCGAGCCTAGTAGCTCCAAGCGAATAGGCTGCCTCTTTCAAGTCTCGCGGCACCATGGCAATAATTTCGTTGCTTAGCGATGTTGCGTAAGGGATTATCATGATTGCCAAGACCAGACTTGCAGTGAAAACCCCAAAGCCTTGATTGGCAAATCCAAGATCCATTAAAAAAGGTCGAAGAACGTAGAATCCCCACAATCCGTAAACAATAGAGGGGATGCCTGCGAGCAAATCAACCATCAGCCCAATTACCTTGGCAAACTTTGTTTTGTGAAAATATTCGCCAAGGAAGAGCGAGGTAGAGAAAGAGAGTGGCAATGCTATGAGCAACGCTAAAACCGAAGTCATTAATGTTCCAACAATGAATGGCAATGCGCCATAGTTTTCTCTTCCTTCGGTAGGGTTCCAATTGTTTGAAAAGATGAATTTGAAACCAAATTTTTGAAATGAAGGAATGGCACCATCGACTAGCGAAAATACCATTCCCCCAGCAACTAATACAATAAGTAATGATACCGATAGTAATACAATTCTTGTGATTTTATCGCTGTTCATTTTGTATTTTATTGTTCAAAGCTAAGTTCTAATTGTTTTGTTTATCAATCCAATAAACTTTTATAAAATTGGTTTTCCTTCAAAAGTGATGCTCCCAAGAATAGCTTTTGCTTTTGCAACAGCAGTTTCAGGTATTGGCGCATAATGAACTTTTTCGGCTTCAGCTTGAGCTTCAGGCGAAATTAACCAATTCAATAGTTTTATAGTTGCGGTTGCTTTATCAATTGATCTTCCGCTATAAGCTTGCTCTTTGTAAAGAATAATCCAGGTAAACCCGCTAATAGGATAAGCATCAGGATCTTTAGAGTTGGTGAGCATTACCCTTGTGTCGTCTGGCAAATCGGCTTTTGCTGCGGCACTAATGCTAGCAATAGAAGGTTCAATGTAGTTTCCGGCACTGTTCTGTACTTTTGCTGTCTGAATTTTCATTGCAAAAGAGTATTCTGAACCGATGTACCCAATTGTTCCTTCGGTTGCCGAAATTGTTCCGGCTACGCCAGGGTTTCCTTTTGCGCCCATACCAACTGGCCAGTTAAGCGATTTGCCTGTTCCAACTTTTTCAGCCCACTTTGTGCTTATTTTGCTCATGTAATCGCTGAAAATGTGGGTTGTACCACTGCCGTCTGAGCGATAAACTACTGTAATATTGCTTGCTGGCAATTTTAATTCAGGATTATTAGCAACAATTTTTGGATCGTTCCACTTTGTTATTTCTCCAAGGAAAATCTTCTCTAGTAGCTCATTCGAAAGCTTTAGTCCTTCAACACCCGGAAGGTTGTAGGCAATTACAACCGCACCCATACAGGTTGGAATGTGTACAATTTCGGCGGGCATTTCGGCCATTTTATCATTTTCGAGGTAAGCATCGGTTGCACCAAAATCTACAACTTTATCATTCAAACTTCTGATACCACCACCAGAGCCAATTCCGCCATAAGTTACTGTTGTGCCATAAGAATCGGCGTACTTCTTGAAAACCATGTTGTAGAACGGCATAGGGAAAGTTGCTCCGGCTGCTGTTAACGAAACTTTCGATGTGTCAACATCTTTGCTCTCTTTTTTGCCCGATTGTTGGCACGATGCCAATACGAACAAGACTAATAGAATAGGAATTGTAATTTTCATTTTCAATATTTTAAAAAAGTTTAAAACTTAATTTCACAACTTAAATAGATGTATTGTGTTGGTTTTTGTTCGCTGTCTGCTGGGTTCCATAACCTATAGTTTGGTGCAATTTTTACGCCCTTTACTGGTTGATATTCAATGCCGGCAAAGATCAGGCTTCCGTCTTTTTTGTTGTTCCAGTTCGAACTCTGACCTTCGAGGGTAACTGATGTAAGGTAGTCGTAACGTCCAACTATTTTTATGTATTTCGCCATGTTGACGGTTGCAAAAGCTGAAGCTCCCGAATAGTTTTTTCCATCAACATAACCTGTGTTTTGCTGTAAGTTGTACTCAGCGCCTATTGTTGCTTTCCCAAAATCGTAGCTTACGAACGACGCGAAAGTTGTTTGCGCACTGTCGCTTCCCATAATGTCGAAATAGCCTCTGATGTTGAGTTTTCTCGCTGGTTTTAAGGTAATTCCAACCCCCGACCGGAAGTTGTTGTCGGCTTGCAAAGCTTTGTAGCCTTCGCCATTAACAATAATCGCGTCAGCACTAAGCCAACTGGTGAAATTATATGAAGCACTCAGTCCTAAATCGGCACTTGAGCCCATTTTATACTCATCTTGAAATACTTTTGCGATGTACCTGTAGCCCCAAATATTCTCCTGAA
>CAZRXT010000238.1:0-4279 GCA_964604035.1 uncultured Prolixibacteraceae bacterium
GCTCTTGCGCTAATAATGGCCATTTCGTTCAGCACTTCGCCTCGCTTACCGTTGTTGCCATTCACTTTTATTTCATCAATGGTTTCGAACGATTCGGCCATTTCGAGCTCTAACAAACACTCTTTCCCTGTGATTACCTGAATGTTCGGTGCGGTAAGTTTTTCGTATCCCATGCAGGTTACACTCAAAGTTATTCGACCGGGTTTAATATTTTCAAGTCTGAACTCTCCATTTTCATTGGTGCTGGCCCCAATAATTGGGTTGCTGTTAACAAGCACAATGTTTGCGCCAATAATGGGCTGTTTGGTGTCGCGGTCGATTAAGGTGCCACGAACCACCTGATTAAATGTTGCTGCGTTCGCTGGGTTCGATAGAAAAAAAAGGGGTAAGGCAAAAAGTAACAATAAAGCTTTACTAATTTGTGTTTTCATGACTAAATGTTTTGTTAAAAAGTAAGACAATTCTTCTTGTTGTTCAATTTTCGGGTCTATGACAACATGACGAACCGCCACCACCAAAGCGAAATGGTAAAAAAGTTACTTTTTTGATCAACAAAACAAAGCGATATTTAATATGTGACTTATTACAAGAACTTTGTGAGATTTAGAAAAGAATTAAAAATTGTTATTTTGACAATTTTATTTGCGGAAAACCACGAAATATTCCAACTGTTATCTCGAAAAGACCTGGTCGACTTGGCCGTCACATCGACCGAAAGTGCGGCGAAATAACATAAGAACTTTGAAAAAGATGAGTTGATTTCTATGGAAAAGAAAGATATGCGCCAGCAAAACTACGAAGCGTTGCGCGAGATCAGCAGGCGGGAATAACTGAAGATGTTTACATACACAAAGCAGGTTCTTTAATAGGAGATGCTTCCCTAAACAAACATGTATTTTCTAACATCAACCTTATAGAAACGCTGATCCGAGGTAGGGGAAACACCCCCACCCCAAGTTCCTCGATAAAAAGTCCTAATTTGATGTAAATGAAACAATCCGTCGAATAGTTTTGCGGCAATTTGATTTTTCCCCAAGGTAAAGGTTTTCCCGAACCGTGGACATAAAAAGTGTGGATTCAATTTGAAATGAAAGACAAAAAACTAACTTTACACTTATAATTATGGATAATCGACAAAGATATATAACCGTCATTGGAAGGAGGCTTGCCTATCTAAAGGCCGAGGTGCAAAGTTTTAACACCTTGAACCTTCTTGATATTAACGTGTATGCCGAGAATTTTTATCGCGATTTCTTTAATTTATTGGGATGGAGTTTTGATAATACAAACTACTATTCAAACAATTATGCACATATCGATTTGATTGATACAACAAACAAACTGGCAATTCAAGTAACATCGCAAAGCAACAACGAAAAAATTAAAAGTGCGATTGATGGTTTCTTTCATGATCCTAAAAATGATGGCTATAAGCTTAAATTACTATTAATTGCAAAAGAGGCGAAAGAATACAGGACTAAGTTTGGTTACAATTTCAACCATAAAGAAGATGTTTTAGATATTAACAAGTTATTGAAAGACATAAACAATAAAGAGTTAGACGATATTATCAGGATAGCCGATTTTTTGGATAAACAAATATTGCAGGAACGAAGAAAGACAGAAGCAAATGAGGTTGAAACCATTATGGCGTTAATTGAGTTTCTGAGCAATTATGCAAATACGAAGTTATCAGAAAGACCGGAATTAGTTGATCCAGAATTTAAGATATATAATAGATTTTCAGACCACGGTAATTTCTTAATGGACTTGTACAAAGACCTTTATACTATTTACCAATATCCCATTATCGAAGCTCGAAAAAGCATCGATAGCGTAAAGGCCATAAAAATTTCGAGTTACTTAAAGGACGAAAGTGACTTGATGTTGACAAAAGAGAACAATAACCCTCAAATTGCGTTAGAAAAATTGGCGGAGCTGTTTTACGAGAAACTTTCGGCAAATGGTTTTTCGTTTGACAAACAAGCCATAAAATATTATCTGCTCGATGAGTTGATTAATTGCAATGTTTTTCCAAATAAGTGATCTATGTTAGTATCGAAGGACGAAAATATAAAAACTTCATCGGTGTATGTAGCCTCCTTGATTTTAAGGAAAATACACAGTCAGAAGCTTGATAAAATTTCAATATTTGAAGTTTCGAGGGAGCTTCAAAAAAATAATATACAGGGGTATAGACACTTGTTCCTAGGGCTAGCTTTCTTATATACATCAGGGATCATTGATTTTGATGAACCATTCATACATGTAAAAAACCAACAATGATTAAACTGAGCAAATTATACAGTGAGCCTGAAATTTTTGAACCAATTATATTTGATTATGGTGTAAATATAATCCTTGGTGAAAAATCGGAGAGCACAAACAAAAAGATTGGAGTTGGCAAATCTATTTGTATAGAGTTTATTAACTTTTGTTTATTAAAAAGATATTCAGATAGCCGATTAAGATCAATTCCCGGAAAATACAACGATATCATCAACAGTAAAATCTCGTTAGACTTCGAATTCGGAAATAAGAGGATCACTATTTCTCGTTCAATAAAAAACAATGAACATATCACCATTTTTGTCGATGGGGAGATAAAGGTTTTTGACCGTTTAGATGATGCATCGGATTATTTAGGGAACTTGTATTTTGAACCTTATCCAGCAAATACCAAACGATTGAGTTTTAGAAATCTTTTGCAGCCAATAATCCGCGATGAACGATCGGAGTTTAAAGATTTGGTTCAATGTCACGATACAAAAAAACGAATTCCGCCCGATTTTGGCCCTCATCTTTTTTATTTGGGCGTGGGTCTTGATCAGTGCCTTGAAATTAAAAGCCTAAATGAGCGGTTAAAAAAGAAATCAGATTTTTTTTCCGAAACAAAAAAGTTAGTAACCAAAGATAATGAGCTGAAAGTACAAGATGCAAAAGCGCATTTAAATGAACTTGAAAGCGAAGTAAAAAAGGTTAACAGTTCAATAGAAAAACTAAAGAACTTCGACTCTTTTGAATTAATCCAAAAGGATTTGGTTGTATTAGAGAATAAATTGGCGAAGTTAAGAGCTAGGCAAAAAGCATTAAATTATGAGATCAAGCAAATAGGTTCCTTACCTAAACCTGAAAACATTAACGAAAGTGAAATTTCATTGATTTTCAATCAATTCAAACAGGGTTTGGGCGATTTGGTTCAAAAATCTTTAGAAGAATTGAAAGATTTCAAGAATAAAATAGAAAGCTTCCGAAACAATATCGTTAATGATAGATTAATAGGCTTAAAAACAGAGTTGTCAAAATTAAATGAAGTCGCAAGGAAACTTGATGACGAATATTCTGAAAAAATAGCACTCCTTGATAATGGTGAGGTACTTAAAGATTTAAAAACATCAATAAGGATATTTAACGAAAAGAATAGAGAGCTAAACAATTTGAGGTCATTAATCGGAAGGTACGATGAGGCAGAGAGAGATAAGAAGATGCTAGAGGCAGAAAAGATAGCCTTAATTGCTGATCTTGATGAGGAATTATTTCAAAAACAGAATGTTATTGCAAGTTTTAGGGAAACTATCCTTGAAATACACGAGAAAATAATGGGTAACAGAGAAGCCCACTTTGACCTTAAAACAACTAAAAATAAGAATGTTGTCGATTTCGTTATGAGGACAGATGATGACGGTAGTCATTCGACTGAAAGAATGAAAGTTTTTATTTATGATGCCAGCCTCATGCTGAATAAACATACCAAAGTAAACCATCCGGGTTTTTTAATTCATGACAATATTTTTGAAGATGATGATTCTATTGAGAAAAGCTTGAATTTTTTATTCGAATACAATATGAAGAGTCCAAATGAGTTTCAGTACATCGTTACTCTAAATAGAGATTTAATAGAGTCGGTATCCCAAAATGGAAATTTATTGTTTGAAATAGACGAATTAAGAAGAGCTTCTTTTACAAAAGAGAAAAGATTCCTGGGTGTTAAATACAATGAAGTGTAATCTTCGAATGTCTTCGAAAGCGGTCAAAAACAATCGTCTCCCATTGTCTTCAAACACTTTCAATTGTTTTTAGTTTAATTAGTCAAATTCCAAATGGCACTTCTTCCCAATCGGATCGTGGAAAGTGTTTTTCTGAGAAAAAGCAAACGCTAACCATATTTCCATCGTAAACATTTTGCAAAATAGGTAACATTTCTAAAACTAAAACAACCTAATACCAGCCTTAAATCCAACCCAAGTTTTTAGGTTTCGGTTGGTACCCGAGGCCTCGT
>CAZRXT010000239.1:0-4257 GCA_964604035.1 uncultured Prolixibacteraceae bacterium
AATTTTACAGCTGCATTAATTGCATTCTGAAGTCCGTTTAAATCTTTTCCTCCGGCAGTAGCATAGAATGGTTGTCCTCCACCACCGCCTTGCATTGCTTTTGCTGCTTCGCGAATAATGTTTCCGGCGTTCAAACCTTTTTCGGCAACCAGATTTTCAGAAATCATAACCGTAAGATTTGGTTTTCCATCGAAGTTTGCACCCAAAACAAGGAACAGGTTATCAATTTCATTCTTCAATTGGAACGCAACATCTTTCACCAACTGAGCATTCCCCAGAGGAGCAATTTCCGCAATCAGGTTCACACCATTTACACTTTTCACATTAGCTTTCAGATTGTTTTTCACAACCATTGCGTCCTTGTGTGCATATTCGTCGAGTTGCTTGCCAAGATTATTGTTTTTTTCAATCATCTCCTCGATAGATTGAGTAAGGTTTGCCGGATTATTCAGCAACTGTTTTGCCTCTTTCAACGTTGCAATTGAGTTTACAAATAACTCTTCAGCTTTATCGGCAGTAATGGCCTCGATACGGCGTACACCGGCCGAAATAGCACTTTCTGAAGTAATATGAAACAGACCAATTTGCCCGGTAGCTTTAACATGAATACCACCACAAAGCTCTTTCGATTCTCCAAACTTTATGAGTCGTACTTCTTCGCCATATTTTTCTCCAAAGAGGGCAATCGCACCCATTTCCTGAGCCTTAGCCATTGGTATTGAACGGAACTCTTCGCAAGCAATATTCTGACGGATCATGCGGTTCACAATTCGTTGTACCTCCTGAAGTTCTTCGTCGGTCACCTTTTGAAAATGCGAAAAGTCGAAGCGTAGATATTCGGGCGTAACCGATGAACCTTTTTGCTCAACGTGTGTCCCCAGCACCTGGCGCAACGCGAAGTCTAGCAAGTGAGTTGCCGAGTGATTGTTGGCAGTCAATGTCCGTTCTTTTTCAGGGACAACAGCGTTGAACACAGCCGAAGGATCGGTTGGCATTTTTTCAGCAATATGAATAATGAGGTTGTTTTCCTTTTGAGTATCAACAATATTAATCACCTCACCATCGGCTTCAATAGTTCCCTTGTCGCCAATCTGACCTCCCGATTCGGCATAGAACGGGGTACGGTCGAAAACTAAATGGAACAGAGTTTTCTTTTGAGTTTTCACCTGACGGTAGCGGGTAATCTTTATCTCGAAATTTGTGTAATCATAGCCTACAAATTCAACACCTTCGTCGTCGCGAACAGAAATCCAGTCGCCGGCTTCCTGTGCCGCGGCATTTCGCGAACGGTTTTTTTGCTGTTCCATTTCGGCATTGAATTCATCGAGATTAACGGTAAGTCCGTTTTCTTTCAGAATCAGTTCAGTCAAATCGAGCGGAAACCCAAATGTATCGTATAATGTAAATGCATCTTTACCGCTCACGGCTGTTGAATTCGACGATGTTGCTTTATGCATAATTCCATCAAGCAATTTCAAGCCGGTTTCGAGCGTACGTAAAAACGACTCTTCTTCTTCTTTAATTACTTTTGCAACAAGTACTTCCTGTGCTTTCAATTCGGTGAATGCTTCGCCCATCTGATTTTTCAGTACAGCAACCAACCTGTAAATGAACGGCTCGCGGAAGTTCAGAAAAGTATAACCATAACGCACCGCACGACGAAGAATCCTTCGGATTACATAGCCCGCTTTGTTGTTCGAAGGAAGCTGTCCATCGGCAATGGCGAATGAAATGGCACGAAGGTGGTCGGCAATAACGCGCATGGCAATATCCTGCTTTTCGTTTTCGCCATATTTTTTACCCGAAAGTTTTCCGATTTCTGAGATTGTTGTTTGGAAAACATCGGTGTCGTAATTCGATTTTGTTCCTTGCACAACCATGCAAAGGCGTTCGAAGCCCATTCCAGTATCAACGTGCTGAGCAGGAAGTTCTTCCAACGAGCCATTGGCTTTGCGGTTGAACTGCATAAATACGAGGTTCCAGATTTCGATAACCTGTGGATGGTCGTTGTTGACCAATTGAACGCCCGGGATTTTTGCACGCTCTTCATCATCTCTGATATCAACGTGAATTTCGGAGCAAGGGCCACAAGGTCCGGTATCGCCCATTTCCCAGAAATTATCTTTTTTATTTCCGTTGATAATCCTATCCTCGGGCAAATATTGTTTCCATAAATCGAAAGCTTCCTGATCGCGGGCAACGCCATCTTTAGCATCGCCTTCAAAAATAGTAGCATACAACCTGTCGGGCGAAATGCCCAAATTTTTCACAAGAAATTCCCAAGCCCAATCAATAGCATCTTTCTTGAAATAATCGCCAAAAGACCAGTTGCCCAACATTTCGAACATAGTGTGGTGATAGGTGTCGTGCCCAACTTCTTCAAGGTCGTTGTGTTTACCCGAAACCCTTAAGCACTTTTGTGTATCGGCAATTCGTTTGCTTTTGGCAGGCTCGTTTCCCAGAAAAATATCTTTGAACTGATTCATTCCTGCATTTGTAAACATAAGGGTGGGGTCGTTTTTAACCACCATTGGAGCTGAGCTAACAATTTGATGTTGTTTGCTTTGAAAAAAATCTAAAAATGCTTTTCTAATTTCTTGCGAAGTCATATTGTATGTTGTTTTGAAAATACGTTTGTTTAAAAATTAATTCTATTGGGTTATTTGTTTCGAAAATAGTTCCCTTTTTGCTTATAGTAAAGGGTTAATTTATTGAGCGATGCAAAAATAGAAATTGTAAACTTACATCGACTAAAAAAAATTAATTTTTTCACCTCTATTCCGATGTTATACATCTCATTCGAACGTCAATACTCATTTTATGAAACAAAGAGAAAAAATCTTAATTTAACGGACAAAGTTTTTACTAATTTTGTGTATGCCTTATCAGAAACCTATCATAGAAAAACACATCTATTCGATTAGCGAAGTTGCCGATATGTTTGGCGTAAATGCTTCGTTGATACGATTCTGGGAAAATGAATTCGATAATATCAAACCCCAGAAAAACAAAAAGGGAAACCGTCTTTTCACGAAAGAGACAATCGAAGAGGTTCGACTGGTTTACCATCTTGTAAAAGAGCGGGGAATGACTCTTAAAGGTGCTCAACAAAAAATTAAGGAGAACCGAGAAGATGCTATTCAGGAACACGAAGTAGTGAAACAGCTGAAATCTATTCGCGAAATGCTGGTTGAAATCAGAAACGAACTTTAATTTCTAACGTGAAAATCAAAGACATCATAAGTTGCATTGAAGAGTTTGCCCCACTTTCTCTTCAGGAATCGTGGGACAATGCCGGATTGCAAGTTGGCGATTCTTCCGCCGAAATTGAATCGGCAGTGGTTACAATTGATGTAACAGAAGCTGTTGTCGATGATGCAATTAGGCATGGCGATAAACTCATCATCGCTCATCATCCGTTAATTTTCTCGGGAATAAAGAAACTAACAGGGAAAAACGATGTTGAGCGAACGCTGCTAAAGGCCATAAAAAACGACATTGCAATTTATGCCGCCCATACCAATATTGATGTTGTGCAGAATGGTGTGAGTTGGAAAATGGCCGAAAAGCTTGGACTGAAACACGTAAAGACGCTTTCGCCCACTTCGGGACTGCTAAAAAAACTAGTAACATTTGTTCCGGTAGAACATGCCGACAACGTTAGAGATGCGATTACGCTTGCCGGGGCCGGAAACATTGGCAACTACGACTCGTGTAGTTTCAAAACCGAAGGGCTTGGTTCATTCCGGGGAAATGAATTATCGAACCCTTTTGTAGGGGGAAAAGGGGAGCTGCATTTCGAAGCAGAGGTTAGAATTGAGACAATTTTTCCGTCGTATTTACAAGGTAAAATCATTGCTGCCTTGTTAAAAACCCACCCTTATGAAGAGGTTGCTTACGATATTTATCCGCTTGAGAATATACATCATTATATTGGCCTTGGCGTTGTTGGTATACTCGAAGAACCTATCGATTTGAAAGATTTTCTTCGCCAGCTTAAAGTAACTTTCAACTGCGAAGCAATCAGATATTCAGGTACAAGAACTAATAAAATACAAAAAGTTGCTCTGTGCGGAGGTGCAGGAAGTTCATTGTTGAATGACGCGAAAAAAGCTGAAGCCGACATTTTTGTTACAGGCGATTATAAATATCATCAGTTTTTCGATACCGAAAACCAGATTATAATTGCCGACATAGGGCACTTTGAAAGTGAACAATTCACTAAAGAACTTTTTTATGAAATAGTTACAAATAAAT
>CAZRXT010000240.1:0-2324 GCA_964604035.1 uncultured Prolixibacteraceae bacterium
GAGTGTTCTGAGTGAATAGTATTGCAGCTTGTGTTCAATGATTAATATTTTTTATAAACAGGTCAATTTTATCAATAAAATCCTTCATTTCATCTAGCCTAATCAATGTTTCTTCTTTTGAAAATTCGGTTAAAACCCCATAATCTCCATCGCTCCGGGCATGAAAAGCACTTTGGATAATTTTACTAAAACGAAGTTCAATCTTTTGATTTTTGATAAATTCCTTATTAAACCACCCAATTAACTGGGCATGCTTTGAAGTTTTGAAATCAAATAGAATTGCCAATGCTAAGAGTGAGTAAAACATGCCGTAATAAATCCTATTAATTGCAAGGGTTAAACGTTCGTTTTGGATCAAAAACTCAACATCATCGATAGCTTCGTGAGCTTGTTTCAACCTAAGCTGAACTAAATCCATTTTACGCTCATGCATGTATTCCATATTTTAAGGCATCAGTAATTAATGGATGGCAGCCAATGGGTTCTTTATCAATTTCACTCTCTGAAATAATTTTGTAGTCGATAAGAATATCGTTCTTAATCGATATTTCTGCACAAATATCACCAATTGCACGACGTTGCATCCATGTTGGTTTATGTTTGGGCACTATTAATATATCATAGTCGGAGCCAGCTTTAGCATTACCCTTTGCTTGCGATCCAAATAAAACGATATCGACAATCTGAGATTCTATTTTCCCATCTAGTTCACGCTTTAGTGCCGACAATATTTTGTTTTGAAAAGTCATGATGGATCAAAGTTAGGTATTTTTAAGGAATTAGAGAATGCGGTTAACTGCTCATGTTAAACCACTCTAACTTAGAAATGCAGATTATTAGTATTTAAGTAACCTTATAGGAATTAGCTGGCCAATTAATTTAAACAGTTAAATTTTAACATTCTTCCTTTCTTTTACACCTACAGATGTTTTCGGTTATCTTTGCATACAAAATTCAACCATATTAATCATGTTCAAATTAGTTGTCCGTTTGCTGATTTTTGTTCTTGTTATCCCATCGTTTTTGTTGACTTCGTGTGGGGGAAAACAGGGCGGAAAAGGTGAAACATTTCTCGAAAAAGTAGAATCTGTTATTGAGGGCGATGCCCCCGACGAGTACAACCCTGTAAATACGATGTTGGTTTTACCTGCAAATCCTGTTCCTGACGAAGGTTTTCGGATTCTTGCTACAGGAGGGAGAGATGTGAGGAAGGGAAAAATTGTTGTTAGTGGACCATCGGGCGAATTGAAATCTGTTGAAAGCAAAACCGGAGAGGAGTTGCCTTGCTGGCGAATCGACGATTTTCAGGGTAGCGCGGCAGGAAATTATAAAGCCACATTGATTGTTGGCGGCAAGGAAGTTGCTAATTTGGAATTTGTTGTTTCGCAAAGAGAACCGCTCTCTCGAAACGGCAAAGTATGGAAGACTACCCGTGGCTGGGATAGTGCTACCGAAACTCTTTATTCGGCTTGGGTAAACGCTTTGTTTCAGGGCGGGAATGAGCAAACTTCATGGTCGTCGTTGCACGAGGTTACCCAAAATAAGGCAACCAATTTTCTATATAACTATCTCTCTTTTGATGAAGACAACCCTACAGGGAAAATAAAAGTGTTGATGGAACCCGACTGTGCCGATAACCCTTTCTTCCTGAGGGCTTATTTTGCTTGGAAACTGGGACTCCCATTTGGCTTCCATATTTGCGACAGAGGCTATGTTGGGAAAAACCCGCAAACAGGGCAATGGGTTACAAACGAAACTTCTTCTTCCAAATCGAACCCGGTACTGGCATTCAACTCGTTTATACGCACAGTTATGAATGGTGTACATTCGGGCACAGGCCGCACGGCTCTTGACAACGAAAATTCCGATTATTACCCTGTTGCGCTCGATCGTGCTGCGTTGAGGCCGGGTACTGTTTTTGCCGATCCGTATGGACATACATTTGTGCTGGTTAGCTGGATTCCACAAACCAGCAGCCATCCCGGAGTATTGCTTGCTGCCGATGCACAACCCGATAAAACTGTTGCTATTAAGCGTTTCTGGAAAGGAAATTTCCTCTTTAACACCTCGGAAGTGGTTGGCGAGCCCGGGTTTAAAGCGTTCAGGCCAATTTTATTCGAAGATGGTAAGCTTTGTACTGCAAAAAATGAATCTCTAAATACTTCTTCAGGGTTTGCCCCTTTTTCGATTCAGCAAAAAAATATGGAGAGCGAAGCTTTCTATCGTGCAATGGACCGGGTTATCAATCCAAAACCACTCGATCCGGAAGATGCGCTTCGCGACCTGATAAAAGCCCTTCACGAACAGCTTCAGGTAAGGGTTAA
>CAZRXT010000240.1:2424-4236 GCA_964604035.1 uncultured Prolixibacteraceae bacterium
AACCCAAACGATGGGGTAGAAATACGATGGGGCGCACCCGAAGGCAGTAACGAAAGGGCCACTTGTAAACGCCACGCACCTGCCAACCAACAAGCTACCATGCAAAAGGTACGCAAATGGTTCAACAAAAGGTTGCACCCGCCAACATAGTCAACTTGCAATTTTACAGGCGCGGAGCCGGTTTTGCTGTAAAATCAATGTTCAAAACTATGAAATTCGACTTTAGAATTAATATGCTATTTTTGGCTCAAATTCAAAATAGTGATGGACTTACAAAAAGGGTTAATAATTAAATCGACCGGAAGCAGGTATACCGTAAAATCGGGCAACGAAATTTTCGAATGCCGGATAAAGGGGAAACTGCGCATCAAGGGAATCAGGACCACAAACCCCTTGTCGGTTGGAGATATTGTCCATTTTGAATTGCAGGATGAAATGTCGGAAAGCGGGAGGCCAATGGGGGTGATTACCAAGCTCGATGAACGCCGCAATTACATCATCCGGAAATCGGTTAACCTTTCGAAAGAGTCGCATATTCTCGCTGCCAATATTGATCAGGCTTTTGTTGTTGCCACTGTAAATTACCCGGTTACAATGTTAGGTTTTGTCGACCGCCTGCTGGCTACTGCCGAAGCTTACAACATTCCTGCTGTAATTGTTTTCAACAAGATTGATTTATACAACGCTGCCGAAATGGAAAAGGTGAACGAGTGGTTTGCCACTTACCACGAAATTGGATACAAATGTATTGCTACATCAACAGTTACAGGCCAGGGAATTGAAGAGCTGCGTGAAATGATGAAAGATAAAATCAGCATGTTTATGGGTTACTCGGGCGTTGGTAAATCGTCGTTGGTAAATACTGTCGATTCGAACCTTAACCAGAAAACCGAAATCATTTCTGAATCGCACAAAACGGGGAAACATACCACAACCTTCTCCGAGATGTTTGAGCTTTCGTTTGGCGGTTACATTGTTGATACCCCAGGAGTACGTTCGTTTGGGATGATCGACATGGAAAACGACGATGTAAGCCACTTTTTCCCCGAAATTTTCAAGGTTTCCGACCGCTGCAAGTTCAACAACTGCACCCACACCCACGAGCCGGGCTGCGAGGTTAAAAAAGCTGTCGAGAACGGAGATATTAGCCAAAGCCGCTACGAAAGTTACCTCAGCATCCTCAACGAAGACGAAAACGAAAAGTACCGTAACGATTTATAATTCGGAAAGAAAAAATCTCATCTTGCTGGTTCTGATTTTAAACACCGGAGAACCCTGAGTACGCAGAGTTATTTTGAAGGGATCGGAATTTTGTAAAAAGACTTAAATTTGTGGAAAAACAATATTGATTATGCAAAGAATCGTACTTGACATACCTGACAATAAAATTAATTTTTTCATGGAGTTAGCTCATAATTTGGGTTTTAAGAATGTAAAAAAACTCTCTGATAAACAAAAAGAGTTTGTTGACGATTTAAAAAGTTCTCTTAACGAAGTAGAACAACACCGTCAGGGTAAAATAAAATTACAATCGGCAAAAGACTTCCTGAATGAGCTTTAATGTCATTGTAACAACGGGTTTTAAAAAGCATGCCAAAAGCATTGCTAAAAAGCACCGCTCACTCAAAACAGACATTGAAGAACTTATTGGTTCTCTGGAACAAAACCCAATACAAGGCGAACCACTTGGTAGAGATTACTATAAAGTTCGCATGACAATTTCATGAGAAAATGACCGTGTTAATTTCTTGAATATTTGAATGTTCTCATGGATCTCGCATACTACAAGGTTTCCTCATGAACTTATATTTT
>CAZRXT010000241.1:0-1082 GCA_964604035.1 uncultured Prolixibacteraceae bacterium
GCTACAGGTTGCAACCGAACCCGAATTTACAAACATTGTTTTTGATGTTGCTGGTTTAACTTCAACAGAATACCTTCTTGAAGGGCTCGAAAAATCGACCAACTACTACTGGCGTGTTCGGGGTAGTAACTTCACTGGTTCGTCGGCCGATAGGGCAGAGTGCAACCAAGTGTGGACATTTAGGACCGCACCGCCAATAATTAATGTCGATCCGGTTAACCTCGTGGCGATCGATGGAAAGCATATCACCGTTTTCACGGTTCGCGATATTGAACTCTTCCCCGATAATGTACTGGTTATGTACACCAAATGGGGAAAGAAAGTATTTGAGAAAACAGGTTATGCCAACGATTTCGATATGACTGAATTGCCTGCAGGAACCTATTATTACATTTTGAGTATTCGAACCGAAGTTGAAAAGGATAAGCCTGCTTACAAAGGTTTTGTAGAAGTAATAAAAAACTAAGCCATGAAGAAGTTGAATTTGAGATATATATACATTTTAATTGTTATTGCAGTGCTGCCACTCTCTGGGTTTGGTCAGTATTTGCCACAACTTTCGCAGTTGATCAAGACTCTCGAGTTTGTCAATCCTGGTTACAACGCATCGAAAGACCATACAAGTATTGTAATGCTGCACCGCAACCAGTGGCTAGGCTTTGAAGGTGCGCCTAAAGCGTATGCCCTTAATGCCCATGTGCCTCTCAATAAATACCATTTGGGTTTTGATGCCAACCTTTATACCGAAACGCTGGGGCTTCGTACACAATCGAATTTCGACCTTGGAGGAAACGTAGATGTAAAGGTTTCGCCGCTCTCATATTTCACCTTTGGGTTGATGGGCGGACTAGAAGCTAAACAATTCGACTTTGGGAAAGCCGACTGGGTCGACATTGGCGTTCCTGTTGCTACCGACTATAACCAGTATCTGTTTCATGCCGCAGCAGGACTGAATTTCTTCGCAAAGAACTTGCATCTTGGAGCGAGTATGTATTACACCAATTTTACAAGCAGTTACTACTCTCTTGGCGAACGGTTCACCTACTATGCAAACGGAAGTTACCTTGTCCCTATTGGGAATA
>CAZRXT010000241.1:1182-4214 GCA_964604035.1 uncultured Prolixibacteraceae bacterium
AAGAAAAGCAACTTTGAACGATTAATTCCCAATTAATTTAAAACGAAACGATTATGATGAAGTTTATCGCAACTATATTAGGCATATCGGCAGTTTCGTGTCTGATGGCTCAAGAACCAGATTTTTCTCGTCACGATGTTACTCCAGAGAATGTTTCCATGATTGGAGGGTTAAACACTTACCGTGATTCAAACTATATAATGGTTAATACCAAGTTGGTATATGCCAAAAGGCTTTCCGAAGCATCTGAATCGCGTAGCATCAGGCAGAAATATCCCGAGTGGGAGATCTATTCTTTCGATTCGGTAAAAATAATATCTAATGCAACTCCTCAATGGAACGTTGTGGGTGCTTCTCCTTATGGGTTTACTATTCTCGATGATAAAACTGTGGTTTATGTCGATTCAAAAAACCATCTGAGATCGAATAGTAAAGTTCTTAACCAACAGTTTAAGCTGTTGTTCGATAAAAAATATAGCTACCTCTATCCATACATGAGTCCCGATTCTAAACGAATCTATTTTTCATCAAATATGCCGGGCGGAAGTGGCGGTTTTGATATCTGGTACATCGAAAAAGATGGTTTCGGCTGGTCTAGGCCAAGGAATGCCGGAGAACCAATAAATTCTATTTCCAACGAAATGAACACTCTTCAGTTGAATGATTCTGTTATGGTTTTTTCATCGGGGCGTACTGTTGGAAGTGGGGTTAATATTTTGTTCCTCGACTTGCAAACCAACAAACTGTTTGATGTCAATTCGCATGTTAATAGTGTTGAAGATGAAGTTTTCATGTGTAGTCTCGATTCTGTTTCGCTCATACTTTCTTCTCGAAATGCATTGGGCAACGATAAGGTTTACTCTGTGCGCTGGTATCAGGAACGGCGGGCAGAACAAGTTGTTGAGAATTCATCAAAAATACTTGTTCCTCAAGTTGTTGATATGAGTGCAAAGGCAAATGAGGCTGCTCCGGTAAGGATTGCCGACAAAGCTCAGGACGAAGCTAACAACATGTCGGTTACACGGTATTTTGGGCTGGCTCAGTATGAACTTACACCACAAATGTCCGACTCATTGGTTGGTATTGCCAATAAAATCAAGAGCGAAAAGGATCAGAATGTGCTGATTTGCGGAAATGCTTCGCCCGATGGTACCGACTATATTAATATGATGCTCTCTTATTTCCGTGCGAATACTGCTTCGGATAAGCTGATTGAACAGAAAGTTCCAAAAGAATCGATATACAGAGTCTACGGTGGCGAATACCTGTTTCAGGAAACTCACTCAGCCCGCAGGTTCTCAATCTTCGCGCTTAACCTTGCCGATATCCCTAATCAATTAGCGGTCATTAAGATGGATAACAAGAATCAGCTAAACGATATTTTGACCCGTTTCAATATCGATGCCGACGAGGCTCAGTTTATAAAGAGTGAACTTTCGGCTTATCTTCCTGTTGATAATGAGAATCTTGTTATTGTTCCTGTTGCCGATCTGGTTTTCCCGAAAGAGGGCGATACGCTTTTCAGTATCGCAGCCAAGTATGGCATTACACTTGATCAGATTAAGAAGGTGAACAATTTGAAAAATGAAACTATTTTGACTGGGCAGGTTATTTACATTCCAATGCCGGCAGCAGAATAATGCTGTTTTAGGCTGATTTGTAAGTTTTAATACCTTGCTGCAAAGCGAATTATTTTGCTACTTTTGCGAAAGCATTTTTTGTTGAACGTATTGATACGTTAATTATTAACACTATTATTTTCAAGTGAGATTTGATGAATTTGATTTAGACGATCAATTGCTCGAAGCAATATCGTACATGGGATTTGAAAAAGCTTCGCCTATTCAGGAACAAGCTATCCCCGAAATACTTAACAACCGTGATTTAATCGCTTTTGCACAGACTGGAACAGGAAAAACAGCAGCTTTTGTTCTTCCAATACTTCATAAGATTGCCCAAAACCCCGACGGCGGTATAAACACATTGATTATTGTGCCTACGCGCGAACTTGCAATTCAAATTGAACAGCAAATACAAGGTTTTTCATACTTCCTGCCCGTCAATTCAGTTGCAATTTATGGTGGTGGAAATGGTGCGGAATATAGCGTTGAGGCTAAAGCGTTGAAGGCTAATGCCGATATTATTGTTGCCACCCCTGGTCGACTTATCTCGCACCTTAATACTGGCGAGATTAAATTCGAAAACCTTAAACATCTTGTGCTCGACGAGGCTGACCGGATGCTTGACATGGGTTTTAACGATGATATTATGCGCATAGTTTCTTATTTACCTAAAAAAGGAAGGGAAACTTTGATGTTCAGCGCAACTATGCCTCCGAAAATCAAAAAGATGGCTCAGTCTATCTTGCACAATCCTGTTGAGATTAGCATTCAAATGTCGAAGCCGGCCGAAGGTGTAGTACAAGAGTCTTATCTTGTGCACGAAGAACAAAAAAATTCACTTATTTCTCATATTTTATCTGAAAGACAAGAGTTTACGTCTGTCCTTATTTTTACTTCAACCAAAGCTAAAGTGAATAAAATTGTTTCGGCTTTGAGGGGAAAAGGTTACAGGGTCGAAGGTATTTCGTCCGACTTGGAACAGAAACAGCGCGAAGGTGTGTTGTCCGATTTCCGTTCGCGCAAAGCTAGGGTGCTAGTTGCTACCGATGTGCTTAGTCGTGGTATCGATATTAAAGAGATTGGCCTGATTATCAATTACGATGTGCCTCACGATGCTGAAGATTACGTTCACCGTGTTGGGCGTACTGCACGTGCCGAAACAACCGGGGTTGCAATTACACTAGTTACTAGCCTCGATGTTAATAAGTTCCGACGCATTGAGCGACTCATTAGTATGGACATTCCAAAAATGCAGTTGCCTTCCAATATTGGAGATGGCCCCGATTGGAATCATCAGACCGATCGAAATGATCATTCGGGAAAGAAAGATCGTCCCCGTAGAAATAACTTCAAGCCGCGTCGACGAAACGAGGGGAATCAGGGTAAACCGCCACAATCTTAGTTGTTTAC
>CAZRXT010000242.1:0-4200 GCA_964604035.1 uncultured Prolixibacteraceae bacterium
AACAACCTGAACTTAGTATAACCGGCCACCTTTTCGTCGAGAGTTGCCCTGCCAATACCAATATTCCACCAATCGGCAATGGCATAATCCACTTCGAGGAAAGAGTTTGAATCATCGAAACCATAAAAATGACTTGCGCCACTGTTCAGTTTTCCAAACTTATGGGCAACCCGGAAGCTAATACCGTTTTTCCCAATTAATTCAGATGAATGACTATTAAGTATATGCGAAGAAAGGAATGTGCTCATTGTATAGTCAATTGGTTCTCCCATCTCACCTAACAACATGTTTTCCAAATCATCTTGAGAAAAAGCTGCGAATGACACCATCAGTGCAACCAGCAGCAACGCGAATCGTTTAGTACACATATTGCTATTTCTGAATGTTTTTAAAATATTCGAGTTCACTATCGGATAAGAAATGATTGAAGACATGGATTTCGTCGATGTTTCCTTTGAAGAACGAGTTCACAATTTCTTCTTTTTTCGACGAGCGACCAATGTAAATCAATTCAGAAGAAGCATTTAGCAACCCTGGAAATTCGTATTTGTTCGAAACTACATTTGCATCTCTGTTAGAAAGTGCTCCTTTGAAGTAAAACGAAGCAGTATTTCCTGCAGCTTCAACATAAACCATACTGTAAGAATTGAAGGAATTCAAGTAATATTCTTCGCCCATATCGGCAGATGAATACTGAGTTGAATCTTGCTGCAATGAAAAATTTGTTGCGCCCGAAACTCCATCGACTAAGGCAGCAGAAACAGCCCCATGACCGTAATCAAACAATACCGGACGATTTGGCTTGTCAATTCCATTTGCTGTTTTAACCCAAAACAGTATTGAAATAGTGTCGAGATATCCGGGAGAGACCAAAATGAAGTTGTCCGATCCGTTAAGCTTTAATCCTTGTCCTGCAACACCATCGGTGAAATTGATATTGCCCGAAACGGCAATTGCAGTATTGTTTCCAGTTGAATCGTTAAGGTTTCCATTAAGCGGGAACCACGCTATTTCTCCCGATGGAGCTGTTATTGGTGTTGTTGAACCATACTTCTCTTCAATATTATCAGAAACGCATTGCGAAAAAAGAGATATGGCCAACAAACAAATAAGAATTGGTTTAGATTTCATTAGATAATTAATTGTTCATTAAGGTTGTACAGAAACTTCCATACATTGGTCGAGCTTTCAAAAAAAGGTTTTTCTAACCGAAAAAACAACATGCGAATATATGAAATTTTCCTTACCATGAAAATCAAAGTACATCATCTTTTAAAACATACTATACGATACAATCTGTTTTGATATTCGCCCGAGAAAATCGGGCATTAGACGAAAGAAATCATTAATTGGCAAACTTTTATCTTTGAATAAATCGATGTTGCCTACTTTTGTTACTGTTATAAAAATCAATACTATGGATTCTCGAACAAAAGCAATTTTAGCACATTTCACTTTTATTGGTTGGATTATTGTGTTGCTAATGAATACTCCGGAAAAAGATGAAATGGCTTCGTTTTATCTAAGGCAGACTTTAATGCTGCATGTTGTATTTGCAATTACTAGCTGGATTCCAGTACTTGGATGGCTGGTAAGCCTTGTTTGCATTGCATTTTGGATACTTAGCCTTTTATATGCTGCAAAAGGTGAAAAGAAACTGATTCCTTTTGGCGAGCATTTTCAACAGTGGTTTGCTGCTTTTTGATAGAAACAAAACTACTGACCGCAACTTAAAAGGCTGCCATAAGTAAGTCTAAATCTTTTGCTTGCATATTAATCTTATTCCCAACATCATTATTGGTAAGTATTCCATTATAAATGTATATACCGTCTCTGAATCCTTTTCTACTTTTCACATAGTGCGATATGCCACCTATCTCGCCTATTTCCAATAATATAGAGGCAAATATATTACTAAGTGCAATTGTAGTTGTACGCGAAACCCTCGAAGTAATATTTGGCACACAATAATGTATTATTCCTTCCCATTCGTAAATAGGAGACGTTAATGATGTACACCGCGAAGTTTCAAAACAACCGCCTTGAGAGGCGTTCAGATCGATAATAATAGAGCCCCGTTTCATTTTCCTTATCATATCTTTCGGTACAACATACTGCGGAACAGAGTTAAATGGCTGTGCTCCAACAACAACATCGGCACTTTGTATTGCTTTTTTCAACACCCGGGGATAATATAGAGAGGTAAATATTTTTTGATTGAACTTTTGTTCAAAAGCTCGCAACTTACTGACAGAGTTGTCGAAAACCTTTACTTCGGCACCCAAACCAAGGGCAACACGCGTGGCCGATTCGGCAACAGCATCGGCTCCAAGTAAAATTACGGCAGCTGGCGAAATTCCAGTTACGCCTCCAAACAGAACACCCTTCCCATTTGAACTACTGCTGAGCAACTCGCTAGCAACAGTCATCGACACAATTCCCGAAATCTCGCTCAACGATTGCATTACAGGCAAACACCCTGTTTCGTCCTTCAAGTATTCGAAGGCAATAGATGTGACTTTCTTCTGCATCAACGCTTTAATGTCCGATTCGCACTGATTGTCAATCTGCAACATGGAAAATAGAACCTGATTTCCACGCAGCAAAGCTATTTCGGCAGAATTAAAAGGGGCAACTTTTAACACATAGTCGCACTGAAAAACTTCGGCCTTACTTGTTGAAATAATAGCACCACAATTAGCATATTCCGAATCGGAGTAACGAGATTTTAGACCAGCCGAACTTTCAATAATTACTTCGTGGCCGTCGTTGACCAATATTTCAACTGCCTGAGGTGTAAGTGGTAGGCATGGTTCATTGTCGTTAATATTAGCAGGAATACCAATATTAATTTTCTGTATTTTCTTTCTGACTTCCAACTTTTCCTCAGCGGGGAGCAATTGCTGTTCATCAAAATGAACCATTCTTGAATGTTGCTGTTCAGCCATATCTACTAATATTTCTATATTGAATCAAAAATCGACATCCCCACTAACGCATACGTTATTTTCGGAATACTGCCTTCAAAGTTAAAAGAAATCGGCGTTAATTATCACCTCGCGCGATTCGTCGGGTAAAACGCTTATTTTCACTTCTACAGCATCGTCAGGAAGCAGCTGCTCAATAATTTCGGGCCATTCAACAAAACACAAATTACCCGAATAAAAATACTCTTCGGCACCAAAATCATAGGCTTCCCGAACATCTTTCAACCTGTAACAATCGAAATGATAGATGAGTTTGCCGCCATTGGCATTATATTCATTCACCAAAGCAAATGTTGGGCTGGTTATATTTTCATCGACGCCTAATTCTTCGCAAATGGCTTTAATAAAGGTGGTTTTACCAGCCCCCATTCCACCATAAAAAGCGAAAATTTTACGGTCGCCGATAAGATTAACAAACTGACTGGCTGCTGCTTTAAGCTCTTTAGTCGACTTTATTGAAATTACGTCCATTTTGATAATTTGAATTTGTTACAAAATTGGGAAAAAATCATTAGTAAAAATTTGAGATCGTAAATTTCAAAAACCAATAATTTTATCATAGGTTTATTTTAGAAATTCTTTTTACATTTGGTTCACAATTTTAAACTTATTAAAAAATGAAAATTCCTGAAAATCTGAAGTATACAAAAGATCACGAATGGGTTATTCTTAATGGCGACATAGCAACAATAGGAATTACCGATTTTGCGCAAGGCGAATTAGGCGATATTGTTTTCGTTGAGATTGAAACTGTTGGTGAAAAATTATCAAAAGAAGAAATTTTTGGTACGATTGAGGCCGTTAAAACTGTTTCTGATGTTTTTATGCCTATGAGTGGCGAAATTTTGGAAAAGAATGAAAGTTTGGACGATTTGCCAGAGACCATCAACAAAGATCCGTACGGAAAAGGTTGGATGATTAAAGTTCAAATTTCTGATCCTTCTGAATTCGACGAGTTGTTGAGTGCTGCTGAATATCAGGAGTTAATAGCTGAATAATTTCTTATGAGAATATAAAAAAGGCCGGAATTTCCGGCCTTTTTTGTTTATATAAATATCGTATTTTCTATTAAAAAATCATTGTTGTCTGTCTCAAACATTGGCTGGGTTCAATTATGAAACAATGACAAGTGGCTTACTTTTAGCTCCGTTGATCTAAGTTTCGCCTCAAGCCGGCTGGGCTCTTCATTTTTTGCTTGACCAAAAAACGAAGC
>CAZRXT010000243.1:0-4175 GCA_964604035.1 uncultured Prolixibacteraceae bacterium
AATTGACAATGGATTATGAGAGAGAATATTATTAAAAGTAAAAGTTTTGAGTTTGCTCTTAGGGTTGTGAAGTTGCATAGATATTTGGCTGGGGAAAAGTATGAATTTGTGTTGTCAAAACAATTATTGCGTTCTGGTACTTCAATTGGGGCATTGGTTAGAGAATCAGAACACGCTGAAAGCAAAGCTGATTTTATCCATAAACTATCTATTGCATTAAAGGAGGCAAATGAAACGGAATATTGGTTAGAACTTCTCTATAAATCAGATTATATTGACGAAACAAATTATACATCTCATGTCTCAGAAATAAAGGAAATCTTGAAATTGCTTATTTCAATAATCAAAACATCTAAAACAAAATGAATAATGAATTGTCAATTATCAATTTCCCATTGTCAATTAATTATTGTCCGGGTACTTTAGCTGAAGGTCATACAACTTACAGCAGAGCGTGTCTTTCAAAAGTTTTTAAAGGAAAAAAAGTGAGTCATATATTGCCTTACGATTCACCATCTTCAAATTCAGAAACAGATGAACTATTTGATGACAATCGTAAACGAATGTCAATTTCTGGTGTGCAGGAGAAATTTTCAGTGTTACTTGATAAAAACAAATTAAGGCTCATCAACGAAGGAGAACAAGGTGAATACATTCTTAAACCTATTCCGGGTGCAGGAAAAAGACCAGAGTGCATGCCTGCGAATGAACATTTAACAATGCAAATTGCAAAACAAGCTTATGGAATTGAAGCGGCTGAAAACGCACTGATATTTTTCAAGAATGGTTCCCCGGCATATATTACAAAGAGATTTGATTTGAAAGAAGATGGTTCGAAATTAGCACAAGAGGATTTTGCTTCACTTTCAGGAAGAACACCGCAAACACATGGAGAGCATTATAAGTATTCAGGAAATTATCTTGAATTATTTGAAATAATGAAGAAGTTTGTTCCTGCGTATATCTTAGAAGCGCCAAAGTTAATGAAGGTATTGATCTTCAATTATTTATTTTCGAATGGAGATGCTCATTTTAAGAATTTTTCTTTAATTGAAACCTCGATGGGGGATTTTAAATTGAGTCCTGCTTATGATTTGCTAAATAGTAGAATACATATTGAGGACAAAGATTTCGCACTTGAAGATGGGCTTTTACCTAAAACACTCGCACAAGGAAACATCTTGTCGCAATTTAGAATTCTATCTGAAAAAGCTGGGATTAATGAAAAAGTTTATGACGACTTATTAAATAAAATGCTTGATAAAACAGGCTTAGTTGAAAAATTAACTTTCTCTTCTTTTCTGGATGAAAAAATACAAAGGAACTATTTTCAGTCTTATCAAACACGACTCAATAAACTTAAGAAAGAATGAACCGAAGCGAAATTATTTAATTCTTCCGTTCAATTTCTCTGAGGTTTTCCATCTTCTTTTTGCTCAGGAAACTGTATATATCGCCCAAATGTTCTTTCACCTTTTTGTGTCCAAATTCGTACACTTTTTCAATCAATCCATCAAGGAAATCGCGGTCGTGAGAAACCACAATCAGCGTTCCGTCGAAATCTTTCAGCGCACTTTTAAGAATGTCTTTAGTTTTCATGTCGAGGTGGTTGGTTGGCTCGTCAAGAATCAGAAGGTTTACCGGTTCGAGCAGCAGTTTGATCATTGCCAACCTAGTACGTTCTCCGCCCGAAAGTACCTTTACCTTTTTGAACGAATCGTCGCCACCAAACATGAATGCGCCAAGTATATCTTTAATTTTTGTACGGATTTCGCCAACAGCAACATCGTCAATGGTTTGAAAAACCGTTAGTTCTTCGTCGAGCAGCGATGCTTGGTTCTGGGCAAAATAGCCAATCATTACGTTGTGCCCCATTGTAAGTTCGCCAGTGTAGTCAATCTCTTTCATAATGGCTTTTACCAATGTCGATTTTCCTTCGCCATTTCGACCTACAAAAGCAACTTTTTCGCCACGCGAAATGGTGAGCGATGCGCTTTCGAAAACCACATGGTCATCGTACGATTTTGATAGGCCGTTAAGTATTACCGGATAATTTCCGGAGCGCGGCGAAGGTGGGAATTTTAAACGCAGAGCCGATGAATCTTCCTCGTCGACTTCAACCAAATCAAGTTTTTCGAGCATTTTCACCCTCGACTGCACTTGGTTTGTTTTTGAATAAGTACCCTTGAAACGGTCGATGAAATCTTGATTTTCAGCAATCATTTTTTGTTGCTCGTCGTATTGCTTTTGTTGTTGCTGGCGGCGTTCGGCTCGTAGTGTTTGGTATAGCGAGTAGTTAACTTTATAATCGTAAATGCGCCCCATTGTAATTTCGATGGTGCGGGTGGTAATGTTGTCGACAAAGGCGCGGTCGTGTGAGATCACAATCACCGCTTTTGCGCTGTTGATCAGGAACTCTTCGAGCCACTGAATCGATTCAATGTCGAGATGGTTGGTTGGCTCATCGAGCAGGATAAGATCGGGCTTCTTCAATAGTATCTTTGCCAATTCAATGCGCATGCGCCAGCCTCCGCTGAATTCGCTTGTGAGCCTTGTAAAATCTTCACGTTCAAAACCTAAGCCCAGTAGAATCTTTTCAACTTCGCCATCAAAATTGGTGTCTTCAATTGAATAGTACTTTTCGCTGAGGGTCGAAACATCTTCAATTAGTTTGAAATAGCTTTCCGATTCGTAGTCGGTGCGGGTTGTAAGTTCGTTGTTCAACGCCTCAATTTGCTTTTCCATATCGTAAATATGAGCGAAAGCCTGAGCTGTTTCCTCAAAAACAGTCCGGTTATCTTCGGTCATTAAGTGCTGTGGCAAATAGGCAATTATAGCGTCGGCAGGAGCCGAAACCCTTCCGCGTGTTGGTGTTTTTGCACCGGCAATAATCTTCAAGAGAGTCGATTTTCCTGCACCATTTTTACCCATTAGCGCAATACGATCTTTCTCGTTAATGACGAAATTGATGTCGCTAAAGAGTGCTGAACCACTAAATTCTACTGTAAGCCCGTCGACTGAAATCATTTGTAATTTTTAAAGTGAGCGGCAAAAATAGAAACATTGTGTTAATAGGAAGCGTCTGTTGTTTAAAACGATGGAAAATTCCGAAGAATTTAACCTGACGAAGCTTTTGCTTGCATTGTTTTTTTTGATGTTCGATTCAAGATTCCCAATAAACCTTGCATTTTTTAATTAAAGTATTGCAGTTACTCATTCAATGAAGAGTTTTTTTAATTATTATCACTTAACTAAAAGGCAATTGACTAAATTTGGCAAACACAAAAAATCATCTAAAATGAAAAAATCAATATTCTTTCTAATTCCGGCTTTAATGCTATTTGTAAGTCCTGCTCAATCTCAGGTTTTAAGAAGTATTGCCCGTAGCGCAATGAACCAGGCAAAAAATTCAGTCGAAAACCGTGCAGAAAAAGAAGTTGACAAAAAAGTTGATGAAGCCGTAAACAAGTCGATCGACAAAGCTTTGGAATCCGATTCAACAGGTGAAAAAGAAAATACACCGAAAGCAGCAGGAAAACAGGAAGATGCTGATTCTGTTAGGGCATCAAAAATTATGAAGTCGTTTGGTATGAGCAACGATATTAAGCACAAAGAACTTTACTCGTTTACTGCCCAAATTACAATGATTAGCGAAATTACCGATGCCGAAGGCGAAAAACTTGCGCCAGTAGATTATGCTGTAAGTTTCAATGAAAATAATTCGGATGCAAATTTTCAATTCAAGGACCAAACAGGTAAATCAACGACAATGATTTATGATCAGGAGAATAAATGTATGCTGATGTTGAGCAATGCCGAAGGTGGAAAAACTGGTTTTGCAACTAAAATTGATGTTGATGCCAACCAGTCGAAATCGGGAAAGACCGAAGACGAAGTTGACGATTGTATGAAGAAAACAGGAAATTCCAAGACGATTAGTGGTTACTCTTGTGCTGAATACCGCTGTGAAACTTCCGACGAAATTACTACCGCTTGGGTTACAAAGCAGTTTAGTTCAAGCAATAACAAGCTTTTCAAAAATTCAGGAGCAGGAAAAGGTTCGTATAAAACCAATGGGCTCGATGGAATGGTTATACAATATGAAACGAAATCGAAAAAAGATAAGTCGGCAATGGTTATGACCGTAAAAAACATCAACATGAACAAAGCAAGTT
>CAZRXT010000244.1:0-4143 GCA_964604035.1 uncultured Prolixibacteraceae bacterium
TTGATCTTTCGTTGATCAAAGACTGCATAAAAAGAGTTAAAAGTTAATTTTTATTGAATTTTGTCATTCAATTATATTTCACTTTTAAATATCTTTCATTATAGTTAAATTCGTTTTTTTATTGTGTTATTACTATGGCTTTAGTTCCAACAGAAAAAATCTTTGCCTCTAGGTTTATTCGTGATTATTTCTTCATAATCATCGGATCTTTTATTTTGGCAGTTGGCTTCGTATTTTTTATTACACCTTATAAAATTGTACCAGGAGGTTTTTTTGGTATTGCTATTATTGTTCACTATATGACAGTGGGCATTATCCCTTTTTGGCCCGAAGGAATTCCTGTTGGTGTTACAGGGTTGGTTTTAAATATTCCGCTTACATATATTGGAATTAAGATTTTGGGCCCAAAGTTTGGAATCAAAACTGTTGTCGGTTTTGTACTTTCGTCGGTTTTTATGGACGGAATTACAATGATGCGCGAAGTTGCCGACGCTCCTTTGGTTGATGATGTGTTGCTCTCGTGTGTTTTTGGCGGCGTGTTAATAGGTTTTGGTACTGCGTTGATATTCAAAGCTAGGGCAACATCGGGCGGCTCAGATATTATTGCAATGATCATTGCTAAATATACAAATTGGTCTCTGGGGCAACTACTTATTTATGTCGATTCAGCAATTGTGCTTTTGGGACTTGTTGCTTTTCAGGATTGGAAGATTCCACTATATTCATTATTAGTTATATACATTACCGGAAAAGCCGTTGATGCAGCAATGGAGGTTAGCGGCTATAACAAAGCTCTTTTTATTATTTCGAAAGAACATGAAAAGATTAAACAGAAAATTGTTGTCGATATTGAAAGAGGTGGCACCTATTTAAAAGGGAAAGGGATGTATACAGATGAAGAAAAAGACGTAATTTGGACTATCGTTAGCAGGCGCGAAGTTGCTGTTCTTGAAGAGTATATTCATTCAATTGATCCTTGTGCTTTTATTGCCGTTATGGATACCAGAGAGATTCTAGGAGAAGGTTTTCAGTCGTTAAAACATAAAATAGAACCATAAACAGGTTATTGTGAAATGTTGAAAATTGTCTTGTCAATATTATTTTTATTAACTACTCTTTTTGCTTTCCCTCAGAGAGTTGGATTGGTATTGAGTGGTGGTGGTGCTAAAGGTATTGCTCACATCGGGCTGATTAAAGTGCTGGAAGACCATAACATTCCAATAGATTATATTACAGGGACTTCTATTGGGGCGATAATTGGTGGATTATATGCTGCCGGATATTCGCCCGAAGAGATGCTCGAACTTTTTAATTCAGACGATTTTAAGCTATGGTCTACCGGAAAAATCGATAAAGAAGATCTTTACTACTTTAAGCAGAAAGATGAATTGCCTAACTGGATGAAAGTTGATGTTACAAAGAAAGCCGATAAAATAAAGGTTATTTTTCCGATCAACTTAATTCCCGAACAACAGATGGATTTTGCTTTTCTTCAATTAATGTCCAGAACAACAGCGGCTTGCGATGGCGACTTTGATAGTTTGATGGTTCCTTTCCGTTGTGTATCTACCGATATTTATCATGGAAAGGCCGTAGTTCATAAATCGGGAGATGTGGGCGAAGCGATCAGGGCATCAATGACTTTCCCGCTTGTATTTAAGCCAATTGAAATGAACGGAATGTTCCTTTTTGATGGCGGTATGGTTAATAACTTTCCAACAGATGTGATGACCAACGATTTTGCCCCTGATATTATTATTGGGCATAAAGTTTCTAATTTGGGTGATATGCCTGATAAAGATGACTTTGTGAAGCAGATTGAAGCAATGGTTACTCAAATAACAGACTATGATATTCCCGACAGTGCTGGCATTCTTTTAGAGTCTAAATTAGACGATGTTGGTTTGCTCGATTTCCCAAAAGCGAATTACACCTATAGCAGAGGCATTGAAACTGCTTTGCAGGAAATCGATTCTATTGAAAAGATTGTAACTCGCAGAGTACCTATTTCCGAAGTTCAGGCTAAACGCGATGAATTTAAAAAGCGTCAGCCATCGTTGATTTTCAACAATGTCCAGGTCGAAGGTATTGAGAATGACCGACAACGGAAATATATTATTCAATCGATAAAGAGCAGGGAAAAAGTTATTGATATGAGCGAGCTTAAGGAGTCTTATTTCAGGCTTATTTCCGATGAACATATTAAGTCGATTCAACCCAAAGCTTATTTCAATAAACGCACAGGTTTATTCGACTTAAGTTTAAAAGTTGAACCGCGCAAACCTTTTGATGCTGATTTTGGAGGTCACTTGTCGACAAGAGCTAATACATTTGGGTATATTGGCTTGAATTATAAGACATTCAATCAGTTTTCTTTCAATTTTTCGGGCAATGTTTTCTTCGGAAAATTCTATAATTCATTAATGGCTGGTGCTCGTGTTGATGCCCCTACATTAACGCCATTTTTTGTGTCGGCAAGTTTTACATTGAATTCGTGGGATTATCTTTCGACAAGTACCGATCTGATTTTTAACGATATAAAATCGTCGTATGTAATTCAAAATGAAAATAATTTTAGATTTGAAGCTGGATACCCTTATGCGAAAAAGGGGTTGATCGATTTTGGATTATCCTTTTCTACGTCGACCGATAAATATTACCAAACGCTGGTTTTTAACCAAGGCGATGAATTGGACTTGACCACTTTTGACAACTTCTCAACATATATTCGTATTGATAAGAAAAGCTTTGATTATAGGCAATTCCCTGTTGAAGGCGGACGAAAAATGTTCATAATTAGATATGTAGACGGTACAGAATTGTTTGATCCGGGAACAACAGCCCCGATTGCTAAGAAATTTGAGCAGAAACACAGCTACATCCAATTATTGGGGGTTTACGACCAATACTTCAAACTGAACAAATATTGGTCTCTCGGTGCTTTTTTCGAAGGTTCGTTCAATAATAAAAAATTCTTTAGCAATTATACATCTTCAGTTATTACGGCCCCGGCTTTCAATCCAACTCCAAACAGTAAATCGTTGTTTATTCAAAATTTTCGGGCAAACCAGTATTTAGCAGTTGGAGGAAAGGTTATTTATAAGATCAATGATGATTTGCATTTAAGAACTGAAGCATACGGTTTTGCACCGGTGCAACGGTTAGAAGCAGGCGAAAACTTTATTGCCCGTTACAACGAAAAGATCTTCAGCAGGGTTTACCTGATGGGAATGGGCGCGTTGGTTTATCAAACACCGGTTGGCCCTGTAAGTGTTGAAATGAACTACTATGATAAACCTGGAGATAAGTGGTTTTTTTCGGTGAATTTTGGTTATATGTTGTTCAATAAGAGAGGTTTTTAATTTAGTTGATTTCTTTTTTCAGGGGAATAGTGAAGTAAAACGTACTTCCTTTACCTACTTCGCTTTCAGCCCAAATTTTCCCATTAAGAAGCTCTACTAGTTCTTTTACAATGCTTAAGCCTAAGCCCGTACCTCTCGACCGTGCTAAATCGACATTCGATCCACGAAAGAATCGATCGAAAATTTTGGTTATTTCATGTTGCGGAATTCCAATCCCGGTATCTTTTACCCAAAATTTTATTTCGTCTCCGTCTGATTTACATCCAATTATAATTGAGCCTTTTTTCGTGTATTTGAATGCATTTGAAATCAGATTCGTCAATATTTGCCGAATTTTATCGTAGTCGGATGAAACCTGAATCTCGCTATAAATTTCTGTTCGCAATTCAATATCCTTACTGTATTCGGGCAGTGCGAATGAAACCTGAACATCGCGAAGCAATTTGCCCGCATTGAAAAGTGTTGGTTGGCAACTCATTAAATGTGTTTGTAATTTCGAATAGAGAACAATTCCATCAATGAGGCTTACCAACTGTTCTGAGTTTTGTACCACAATTTGAGCATAGTTTGAAATCAGATCCAACGATTTTTCATCGGGCATTAGGCTGGCAAAACCTAGAATTGAATTTAATGGTGTTCTGATTTCGTGGCTCATGTTTGCTAAAAAAGCTGATTTTAATCGATCGGATTCTTCTGCTTTTTCTTTCGCTTCAATAAGTTCTTGTGTCATCTTTTTTTGCTGTGTAATATCTTCTTTTATTGCTAGATAATGGGTTATTAC
>CAZRXT010000245.1:0-4080 GCA_964604035.1 uncultured Prolixibacteraceae bacterium
AGTTTCACTGACACACAGATAAGCGAAGCGTCAGACGGTCTTAACGACCTCTTTTTCGATGGGGAACAGGCTATAGTACTTCATTACTACACCTTCTTTAATAATGGTTTAAGTGTCGGGCGAGTATGGGTTTCAACAACAAATGACGGCAAAACCTTCACTACCAACAAAATTTCCCCAAAATACACAACAACTTACGGCGAAAGTGAAAGGTGTTTGTCGCGTCAATTTGAAAATTACAGTGCAAAAATAGCCAAGTCCGGTAACAACATTGTAGTTGTATTTGAAGGAAATATAAGTGAAGGCGTTTATACAATACTTTATGCCCGGTCAACTAACAATGGTCTTACCTTTGAAGGAGCAAAAGACTTAAACAAAGGAGTTGCAATAATCGAAAAAACTCCGAAGGAAACCGTAGCCGCAGCAAATGGAAACTTTTACATTGCTTATCAGAGTTATGGTAAAAATTATAAGTTCTATTTTAGCAAATTGACAGATAACGGGGCAACATTCAGCCAGCCAATCAATCTAATGCCATCTGATATCGCTCATGTTGGCTATTCAAACCAGCCCAATATTGTGATTGACCCGCAAGACCAAACCGGTAAAACGCTTTACATCACAGGCAACTGGTTTTACTCAATCAAAAGCACCGATGGAGGGGACAGTTTCTCGCAATACCAAGCGATTGCACCATCTTTACAAAGTGCTATGTATGACCTGTCCTATTGCAGTTCTTGGATGAAAGTTGATTCAAAAGGTGAAAAACATTGGATATCAAGTGCATTATACAGATTTGACAAAATTTCGGACATTTTATACCGGAATGTAAGATCGCAACCTGAACCCGGCAAAATTAATAAGTCATTTTATGTAGAGACTACAAAGAAAGATGAATATAAATTAGACCAGATTGTTGTTCCTGATAATACTACAATCAGGGTTGATTCTGCAATGACTACCGAATTATGGATTCGGTTTAGAACAGGTAATGACAACGAATACAATATAACTTCTAGTATTTTCACTAAATTAAATGGTCCCGCAGGATATTACGATAACACGCCAGATGGATACCATTTAGCATTCAGAAAAGAAAAGAATCTAATTCAATTGAACTCTGGTCTTAAAACCGACAAAGGTAGTTTTGTGAATTGGTCAGACATTGATTTGAATGATAACCTTTGGCACCATGTTGCAATTACCTACGATGCACGTGCCGGGAAAAATAATTATAAAATTTACATCAACGGTATATTAAACAAGCAGCAAACCGTTACCGGGAAAGTCTATGAAGATGTAGGAATGTTGATATTGGGTTCAAGTAATATGACAGACTCACCCAGACAGATAAAATACGATATTGATAATTTCAGATTGTGGAACAAGGCTTTAACACAGAACGAAATAATAGTAAACCAAACCGCAAAACTTACGGGAAAGGAAGAAGGGCTGTTGCTGTTCCTCAATTTCGATGATACATACAAAGACCTCACCGGCCGAGGCAACGATGCGATACCTGTTTACGACGGACGTTTGGAACAATCTGATTTCAACCCACCAATTGCTGATTTTGATATTTACGCCGATATAAACAAAGTCATCCTGACCAATAAATCCCAAAATAGTTCATCATATTGCTGGAATTTTGGCAATGAGAAGACTTCTTTGCTTGAAAATCCTGCATATACTTATCCAAATCCGGGAGAATACAAAGTTGCCCTTACTGCAAAAAATAGTAACAGTGCCGCTTCACGATTAAAACCGGTCACTATTGCCGGATTGGATAGAATTGAACCTGCTTCGGCAGGAAATGGGGGAATGGTTTCAATTTCTGTTTTTGGAGGTGGACTCACTACTGAAGGAACAAATTTTATTTTAAGAAAAAAGGGAAAGAATGATATTTCGGGCATTAAACTAAGCAATCCGGATCCCGGAAAATTATGTGCTTTCTTCAATCTAAACGGTCAGGAACTGGGCAAGTGGGATGTAGTTGTTGTCAAAAACGGTGCCGAACAAATATTAAAAGAGGCATTTACTATTGAAGAAGCCGGCCAGGCAGAACCATGGCTATCTGTTTCAGGAAGAAGTACTGTCTTGTTTAACCGATGGTTTACCTACACCCTCGATTTCGGCAACAATGGAAATGCCGATGCCTATGGAGTTCCTTTAATCATGGCAATTAGCGATATAGAGGGGCTGGAAGTTGAATTAATTGATTTTGGAGTCCAATATACCGATGCAGAGAAATTGGCAATGAAAAAAATTCTTGATGCCAAAGAAAATGATTACTTCATCTGGGATAATTATTTTGACGATGGAAGTTCCGCGCGTGTCTATGCCTTCATAATACCACGGATTGAAACAAAAAGCACAGAAAGCTTTCATGTAAGGATAAAATCGCCTGCTGATTTTGAATTTGAAAGTTGGATAAGCAGTCCAATATATGAAACAAGTTCTGCAACTGAAAAAAGCCAGCTAATTATCAACGATGACTGGGCCGATGAAGCAACAAAGCTAAATGCCTGTATTACTTTGTCTGCAATGGATATGGTAACCGGTATAGGTACAGATGTGGCTGGTCTTGTTTTGCCTATTGGTTGTCTTTACGACGTAGCAACTGCAATTTGGAACCCATGGGAAGCAGCTAAGCCCGGAGATTATAAACGCGACGTATGGGATTTTGTAGATGGTTTTTCATGGGCAGTACTCAGTTGTGCAGGTGAAGCCGCAGAGAATATAACAGGTCTCAAGTTAATGATTGCCGGAGCGAAGATTATGAAAAGCATTTATGATGGCTATAACAGAACTCAAAAATGCCATGAGCTTTACGATCCTTTATATAAAAATAAAAAGAAAGTAAGGGCCGTTTCCTCATTCGACCCCAATGAAATGATAGGTCCTTTAGGCTACGGCGATCAAAATTGGATACAAAAAACCAATTTAATCCCATATACAGTGCTTTTTGAGAATAAAACCTCGGCAACAGCCCCTGCCCACGACGTTTTTGTAACTGATACACTTGACCTTTCAACATTCGATTTGAAAGAATTTGGTTTTGGCGCTTTTGGCTTTGGCGATACAATACTGTCACCCAATGGAAATAAACTCAAAAAGTTTGCAATGGATGTTGATCTGAGGCCAGCTAAAAACTTGATAACTCGCGTTTCAGGTAATCTGGATACAATAACGGGGGTTGTTAAATGGGAATTTATCTCTTTGAATCCAACAACAATGGAGCTTGAAGAAGATCCATTTATTGGTTTCCTTCCTCCAAACAATACCGAACATGCCGGTGAGGGTTTTGTAAGCTTTTATGTAGGGTTGAAAGATGGTCTGGGTACAAATGATCAAATTAAGAATCAGGCTACCATCGTTTTCGATGCCAACAAACCAATTTTAACAAACCAATTTGTCAATACCATCGACATGGACCTCCCTGTCAGCAAGGTCGATCCCCTCGATGGCACTTCAGGAAACCGCCTCAACCTTAAATGGAGTGGCAGCGACGGAGGTTCAGGTATCGGATCGTACTCAGTTTATTATCTTGAAAACGACACCCTTCTGGCACCTGTAATTGCCAATACCACTGAAACTTCGACTCTCTTTGTTGCCAATGTGGGTTCGAAATACAAGTTCTACAGTATTGCTACTGACAATGTAAGTCTGACAGAAGATGATCCTTCCGGTTATGATGCCTCAACCCATGTAACAGTCGATGTAAAAGAATTCTGTGACAGGAAAGATGAAATACAAATATTCCCGAATCCTGTTAAGGAAGAGATGAATGTAATGCTTCCTGATGCATCGGAAGGGGTTTATCTGGTTGAGCTGATTGACATGAAGGGAAAATCTTGTTTCTCAAATATTTATGAAAGCCGGTCTATTTCAAGGGGAATAAAGATTAAAACTGAGCAATTCAGTCCGGGATTGTATCTGGTCAGGGTAGTCTTTGGTAATAGTTCTGAGACAAGGAAAATAAGGATAAGCAACAAGCCTGAAAAATAACCGTCATTTGCGGAGATACAACGAAGCAATCTGTTCATTTGAAGAACAGATTGCTTTCGGAACTCCGCGTCA
>CAZRXT010000246.1:0-4055 GCA_964604035.1 uncultured Prolixibacteraceae bacterium
GACGGGCAATATTTGTATAATGTACGGTTTGCCTCTTCGTTGCAAAACAAACAGGCCATTGAGGACATCTGGCTAAAAACCGACACCCGCCTGTATCAACTGAAAGAAATCGCCACCGTAATCGACCATCCACAAAAGCCCAAGGGCTTGGTTTTGTCGAATGGGCAGGAAGCCATCACCATGGCAGTGATCAAACAGAGCGATGCCCAAATGAACAACATGAAGAAAAGTTTGAAGGCATTGGTGGCACAATTTGAAAACGATTATCCCGATATTGAATTTGAAATTACCCGCGACCAAACCAAATTATTGGATTACTCCATCTCGAACCTGACCCAGAGTTTATGGCAAGGGGCGTTGCTGGCCTTTCTGATGTTGTTTTTCTTCCTTCGCGACACCAAATCGCCCTTTCTGATTGGCATTACCATTCCTATTACCTTTGTGGTTTGCCTGTTGTTGTTCTACCTTGTCGGCTTATCGGTAAACATTATCTCCCTTTCGGGATTAATCCTTGGCGTAGGCATGATGAGCGACAATGCCATTGTGGTGATCGATAACATTACCCAGCATTACCAACGAAGTTTGCAAAGTTTGAAAGGTTCGAAGGATTCGCCGTTAGAAACGATTGAAGCTTTGCGTTTGAAAGGTTTGATGGCGAAGCCGTTTGAAGAGTTCGAACGCGAAGCATCGAACGCGAAGCATCGAAAGCGAAGCATCGAAAGCGAAGCCTCAAACGTGAAGCCTCAAACCCTCAAACTAATCACCCAAGCCTGCATCTCGGGCACCAACGAAGTAATAGGCCCAATGCTGAGTTCGGTATTTACCAACTGTGCGGTATTTCTCCCGCTCATCTTTTTAAGCGGTATTTCGGGGGCATTGTTTTACGATCAGGCCGTGGCCATTGCCATTGGAGCCGTTGCATCGTGGGCGGTATCCATTACAATTATCCCTGTTTATTACCTGATGATTTTTAAGCGGGGAAAAGGTTTTGGCGAAAACAAATGGTTAAAGCGCATCAATGGGGTTAACTATGAGGCCGTGTATGAAAAAGGGTTTCGATATTTCATGAAACATCAGGTTGTTTCTTTTGCGTTGATTTTATTTTTCATACTTGGAGCCGTTCTGCTTTTTATCGATCTGCCAAAATCAAAACTTCCGGTCATTGAAAAAGATGAAGTAGTGGTTTCGATCGACTGGAACTCACCCGTTAATGTTTTTGAGAACCGGCAACGCGTAGAAGATCTTCTTGAAAAAGTTAACCCTTACGTAAACCAATCAACCTGCCTTGTTGGCGAACAACAATTCTTGCTCGATAAAAACAGCACGGGCAACAGTACCCGATCGGTAATTTACCTGAAAGGCAATACACCACAAATCATCGACTCCATAACCACCATCGTTAAGGCTTATTTAAGCAACAGATACACCGAATCGGTTTTTTCGTTTCAGGATGCCGACAATATTTTCAACGTGATCTTCTCGGATGCAGAACCCAATTTGGAAGCACGCCTGAAGGTAACCGACGATTATGGCCCAGCCTACAACAGTCATTTGCAAGCGGTATACCAAAAAATGAAACAAGAAACAGATAACCTAACCTTACCCGAAATCAACTGGCAGGAGCACCTTGTTTTAACTGTTTCGCCAGAAAAACTTATGCTGTACGGGGTAAATTATCAGTTGTTGTATACAAAATTGAAAAGCCTTTTCAGCGAGAACCAACTGTTTCAGATAACCGACAATACCGATTTTGTGCCTGTTGTTTTGGGTGGAAAACCACAAGCCTTACGAAAAATCATCGATGAATCGTACATTCAGAACAACCAAGGGGAGAATATTCCTATAAGAGAATTGTTGGTTCAATCTGTAGGGAAAGATTTAAAGAGCATTGTTGCGGGGAAAGAGGGTGAATATTATCCACTGGCACTTCCATCGGCCAAGCCCAAAGAGGTGATGGATAAAATACAATCGGTAGTTAAGCCCGATGGACGATTTGAAGTTTCGTTTACCGGCCGTTATTTCTCCAATAAGAAAATGATCGGGGAGCTGTTCGTCATCTTGCTTATTTCGTTGGCCTTGCTCTATTTTATCCTGGCCTCTCAATTCGAATCGTTGGTTCTGCCGTTGATCATCCTTATTGAAGTTCCGCTCGATCTGTTCGGGGCGTTCCTATTTTTGAAGCTGTGTGGTGCAGGCATCAACCTCATGTCGCTCATTGGTATTATTGTAATGGCGGGCATTGTGGTGAACGATTCGATTTTGAAAATTGATACCATTAACCAGTTGAGGCAAGAAGGCTACGGACTGATCCGTTCCATTTTAACGGCAGGTCAGCGCAGGTTAAAACCAATACTTATGACAGCGCTTTCGACCATACTTGGGTTGTCTCCCATCTTGTTTTCCAATGGATTGGGAGCCGATTTGCAACGGCCTTTAGCGTTGGCCAATATTGGGGGGATGATTGTGGGGACGTTCATCAGTTTGTACATTATCCCGTTGTTGTACTATTATTTGAATAAGAAGAGAAAGGTTGTATGTTAAAAGTTTCAGGTTACAAGTTAAAGGTTTGAAGGGTTTGATTCAAAACATTGTTGAAATATGATAAAAATGAAAAATAAAGCAATAGTTATCTTGTTGGGCTTGTTGATAGCTGGCTGTCATTTTTTGTATGGTCAAAAGAGCATTTCCCTTGAGGAGACCATTAGTCTTGCTCAGCAGCAGTCGCTCGATGCTTACAAAGCCAAGAATGTCTTTCTGGCCGATTATTGGAGTTATAAATCCTACCGTTCGCAGCAAAAGCCACATTTGTCGTGGTATTTGTCGCCAGTTACCTATAATCGCGATATTATTGCACGGTACGATTTCGTGAACAATGTTGAAGTATATCGGCAACAACAAACACTCAATTCTTATTCAAGCCTTTCCCTTTCACAAAATATTGCTGCAACAGGAGGTAACATATACATTGAGACTGATATCAACCGATTACAAAACTTTGGGGTGCAAGATGTAACGTCATGGAGTACAACTCCATTTCTGATTGGGTTTAGTCAGCCTTTGTTTGGTTACAACAGATTTAAATGGCAAAAGAAAATTTCCCCTTTAAAATACGAAAAAGCTAAACAGGAGTACATTCAAACAATACAAAATCTGAATGCTAATGTAGTTGCACTCTATTTTAATTTGCTCTTCGCTAATGAACAGCTTTCGATTGCGACAAAAAATGTTGAATCATCAAAAAAGTTATATGAGATTGGACAAAGACGATTTGAGATCGCTTCCATACAGCACGAAGAATTGCTTGATCTGGAGTTAAGTAAATTTAATGCCGAGATTGAATTGTCACAAGCAGAAAAAGCATTTCAGAAAGCTGAATTTAGTCTTCGCTCTTTTTTGGGGTTTACAGATAAGCAAACAATTCAACCTGTTATTCCAGAAATTCTCATCAACCTTAAAATTGATAATAAAACAGCGGTGGAGTTGGCAAAAACATTTAACCCTCAAATGTTTGAATTCAAGCAGAGGTTAATTGAAGCTGAAAGCACATTGGAGGCGGCAAAGAAAGATGAAAAGTTTAGCGCTAAATTAAGTGCCAGTTATGGGTTAAACCAGAGTGCCGAAAAATTCAAGAATGCTTATGAGAAACCACTTAACCAACAGACGGTTGGTTTATCGGTAACCATTCCACTGCTTGATTGGGGCGACCGTAGGGGACAGCGCGAAATGGCACAAAATCAAAGGGAAGTGGTTGAAATTGAGGTGAAGCAAGCCAAAATCGACTTTGAACAAGAAGTGGCGTTGAAAGTGATTGATTTCAATTTGCAGGCTCAGGTAGTTGAAAGTGCAAGACAGGCAAATGAGCTGGCTCAACAATCGTATGAGTTGACTCAAAAGCGGTTTGTGTTGGGCAATGCCGATGTGCTGAAACTGACCAGTTCTATGAAGGCCATGCAAAGCGCCAGCGAAAAGTACATTAGCAGTTTGGCTGCTTACTGGCAATATTTTTATGAAGTACAGCAGCTAACACTTTACGATTTTGTCAACCAGAAATCGTT
>CAZRXT010000247.1:0-1675 GCA_964604035.1 uncultured Prolixibacteraceae bacterium
TTGATGTTGTTTTTAACCACACAGCCGAAGGCGATCACCGTGGACCAACCATTTCTTTCAAAGGAATTGATAATAAAACCTATTACATGCTAACTCCCGGTGGTTATTATTACAACTTCTCGGGAACAGGTAATACGCTAAATTGCAATCATCCGGTTGTAAGGAATATGGTTCTCGATTGCCTTAGGTATTGGGCTTCGGAATATCACATTGATGGTTTCCGTTTTGATTTAGCCGCAATTTTAGGCCGAGCACAGGATGGCAGTCCACTCAGCAATCCGCCACTTCTTGAAACGTTGGCCTATGATCCGGTATTGGCAAAGTGCAAACTCATTGCCGAAGCCTGGGATGCAGGAGGGTTGTATCAGGTTGGATCGTTCCCTTTTTATGGACGTTGGGCTGAATGGAATGGAAAATACCGCGACACAATACGTAGATTTCTGAAAGGCGACGAGGGGATTGTTGGCGATTTGTCTCAACGAATTCAGGGATCACCTGATATGTACCATGCTCGCGGTGCCACAGCCGGAGTTAATTTTATAACCTGCCACGACGGATTCACGCTTTGCGATATGGTATCATATAACCATAAACACAATGAATCGAATGGCGAAAATAACCAGGATGGCAACAACGATAACCACAGCTGGAATTGTGGCATTGAAGGTGAAACCAATGATGTTCAAATTAATGAATTACGGCATCGTCAAATAAAAAATGCGCTGTCCATTTTGATGGTTAGTCAGGGCGTACCTATGATTTTGATGGGCGACGAAATGGGGCGCACACAATTTGGCAACAACAACACCTACTGCCACGACAATGAGCTAAACTGGCTCGATTGGGAATTGATTGAGAAGAATGCCGATATTTATAATTTCGCCAAACACATTATCAATTTAAGGCGCGACCACCCCGTATTCAGAAACAAAGAACATTTCAGAAACAGTGATTTTATGGATTCGGGATTCCCAGATATCTCTTTTCATGGAACAACAGCTTGGAATTCTGATTGGTCTGCCACGAGCCGTGTTTTTGCCTTCATGTTAGATGGAAACCACGCTAAAAATGGAAGCATCAAAGACGATATTGTTTATGTTGCCATGAACATGTACTGGGAAGCACTTCCTTTTGAACTACCACTTCTACCGCAAGGAAAGAAATGGCATGTTTCAGTGAATACTTCAATGCCGTCGCCGTTTGATTTTCACTCGGTTTCAAAAGAACCTAAAATTGAGCAACAACACAATCTAATTGTAGGAGCACGATCGATAATTATATTAATTGGGAAATAATAAAATAAAAAAGACAAGAATATGAGCACTTTATCTGTAAAAACAGACATTTCAAACAATGCAGCAATAATAACTTTAGAAGGAAATTTAGATTCTTCTACAGCACCACAATTTCATGAAGCTGTTCAGAAAGTTATTCCTCAAAACCCGCAAGAGTTGGTTTTGGATGTAGAAAAACTTGATTTTATGGCATCTGCAGGATTAAGAGTCATCATTTTTGCAAAGCAGAAATTAGGTCCTACAGTAAAACTTATTTTAGTGAAGCCTCAAGATCAATTAGTTGAAACACTAAAAATGACAGGTTTACTATTCAGCGTTACTCTTGTCGATCATTATCCAGAATAAAATGGAAGCAAGCACAAAATCGCAAAAGTTCAGCG
>CAZRXT010000247.1:1775-4034 GCA_964604035.1 uncultured Prolixibacteraceae bacterium
GCAACTCCATTCAATCCTTTTGATAGAAAAATGCCGAACGATGAGGAGCTGAAAAAGCCCCTTGAAGAACGACCAATTGGCGGTTTGGGAATTCTTCTTGCAAAGGAAAATGTTGATGAGTTCAACTATAAATATCAGAACGGCAAGAATCACAACATTTTCGTCATGAATCTCTAATTTGAATAGCATGCAAACAAATATTTCCTAAAAACAGATAACAATGCTTGAGAAACTTACCATTAAGAGAAAAATATTGTTGCTGATTCTAATTGTAATCACATTAACAGTGTCGTGCTACACCATGTTAAGTATTTACATTACAGAGAAAACGGAACAAGAGGGCATTGATTATTTACTATATACTGTTGCTTATGGTGCAAAAAATATTATTGGCGACGATTACCACGAATCAATTGTTGATTCAACATCGATTACTGCTGATGAATATGCCATTAAATCGGAAGCATTATCGACATTTGCAAAGCAGACCAATGTTAAAGAGATTTATTCGTATATAAATTACAATGGAGAATTGCGCTGGACATCGGGGAGTTTACCTAATGACCTCTATTTTGAAAGATATAATGGGAACACAGAAATAGTTCAAAGGGTATACTTTAAACCATTCATTGAAAATAAACCTCTTACATATAATTACGAAGATATTTATGGCTCAGTAAGAACCGCGTTTATTCCCTTTACAACAAAAAATGGTAAACGGTACATTATAGCCGTTGATTATTCAATTGAAAATCTCGAAAAAATAGAATCGACAACAGTATTCATTTATGTGGGGGCTGGTTTATTTTTATTAATTGTTGCTTTTTTTATTGCCTATATCCCTATAAATCAAATATCAAAACCATTAAAGAGATTGGTAAAGTATACAAACGAAATGGTGAACAACGACTTTCATTTGCCCGAGAACAGTTTACAAAGCCTTCATCGTTTTTCAAATAAATCGAAAGATGAAATAGGCAAGCTTTCAGAAGCATTTCTCACAATGCAATTTTCACTATCACAATACATTATCGATCTTCGAAATACTACAATTGCAAAAGAAAGTATCGAAGGACAACTAAAAATTGCCAGTGCAATACAACTTGGCATGATCCCAAAAACTTACCCAACATTTCCCAATCGAACAGAATTCGATATTTGTGGATATATGAGCCCCGCAAAGGAAGTTGGAGGAGATTTATTCAACTATTTTATGGTCGACGATGATCATTTGGCCTTTACAATCGGCGATGTATCCGACAAAGGAATTCCCGCTGCACTGTTTATGGCCATGACAAATACACTCATTAAAGCAATAACATTAAGCGGATTAAGTCCGGCTGATGTATTGTATAAAGCTAATAATGAACTTTGTAAAGAGAACGAACAATGCATGTTTGTTACGCTATTTCTTGGAATACTCAATATCAGAACCGGCAAAGTTGAATATGCAAACGCAGGTCACAACCCGTTTATCTTAGTGCAAAACGACAATGTTGTTGAGTATCGGAAAATGTCGCCAGGTATAGTCTTAGCAGCCTTTAGCGATGTGCAATTCACCAACGAACATTTCATACTTAAGCCAAATGAGACAATATTTATGTACACCGACGGCGTAACCGAAGCAATGAACCGAGAGCATAAACTATTTGGCGAAGAAAGATTAATCGATATAATTAAAAGAGAAAGAAGTATTGATATTCCTAATCTGCTTAAAGAAACCAACAAGGGAGTCGCTGATTTTGTTAACGGCAATGAGCAATCAGACGACATTACAATCTTAGCATTACGATATCTATCCTAAATTTCAGAAAAGAAATTAACTAGCATATAATTAACCTTTTATCTTTAATTAAAACCATAAAACTATGATCACTAATGAAATTGGATTAAATGCAGGAAAAATTTGGAACACACTTTTTGATGAAGGTGAGCAACCGGTAAAAGACCTGATTAAGAAACTAAAAATGACTAGTCCCGACTTTTATATGGCAGTTGGCTGGCTAGCTCGTGAAGGAAAAATATTTCATTTTGAAAAAGATGGAGTATTGACAATTTGCCTTAAAGATTAATAGCTTGATTGCAAAAGTGCATTGATTAAGTATCTTCAACTTTGAAGATACTTTTTTTGTTTGTAATAAATCGCCACTTTAGATCATTATAAACGAATCGAAATGGAATTAGGATTACATTAGCTGCAATAAAATAAAAAACAATGATTATCAATAAATTAGAAAATAGCGAAAAGGAAATACTTCA
>CAZRXT010000248.1:0-4028 GCA_964604035.1 uncultured Prolixibacteraceae bacterium
GTAAATCTGATTCCTGCATAAAGTTTACGTCCATGAACAGGCCCCCAAATCATTGTTCCGTCGAAATTGTTTCCAAACGGATCGTTTGCGGCAACTACAGGATTGTGCATCATGAAATTGAGCAGGTTTTCGCCACCGGCATAAATACTCCATTGTTTGAAATTCTTGGTGATTTGCCCATTAAGAATTGTGTAAGGTTTAAATTCCTCTTCCCACAGCGGGTTTACTTTATCCGGATCAGGAAGTCGGCCACCACCATTGAACTGGCTTGTAAAGTCGAACTGCCATTTGCGGCCCAAAGTTGCATACGAAACACTTGCTAATCCTTTGTAACGGCTGTTTAATGGCATCTCACGTAGTTGGCCATCAATTGTCTGTTTTACATCGTTTAACCGATAAGCAACATTCAATGTGAGGTTCTCAATAGGCTCATACGTAATCTCGGCCTGAAAAGCATTGGAAAAAGATGCTCCGTCGAGGTTTGTAAAAGCTACTATATGCGGGTTTTGATCAACATTTTTTATCACTTGATTAATAAAATTGGTGCGATAATAATCAACAGTAAAGCTGAGCTTTTGTTCGCCAATTGGGATTTGAGCGTTAAGGCTTGTTCCAATGTTTACAGCTTCTTCTTGCTCTAAATCATTGTCAACCAGAACTTCGCGTGAGCTTGCCAAAAGGTAGCTGTTCTCGGCAAGAGGAATTGAAGTTCGGTAGCCTTTGCCTGCCGAAGCTCTCCAGGTAAACCCTTCGATTATTTCCCATTTTGCATGTACGCGCGGAGTAAAGAATAAGCCATATTTTGTGCTGTAATCGGCCCTTAATCCGGCAAGAATATTCAATTTATGTTCGAGGTTTAAATTGTATTCATAATAGATGCCCGGCACCAATTCGGTGGTTGAAAACGACTGATTGTTAAGCTTCTCGTCGAACGAATCGGCCAATAGCGAAGCTCCTGTTTTGAATGTATGCAGGTCGGAACCAAAATTTCCTTGATAAATCAAATTGAAATAGCCATTGTATTGTGTTCCATTGTAGGTTTTTTGCCCATAAATTGCGTCCTGATTATGGTACCATCCCGAGAGTTGGAGGCCTAAACTAGTTCCGGTACGTTCAAGCATATAACCGTTTTTTGCATATACTTCATAACGATTTGTTTTGATACCAATTCCATACAAATTATTGTTGCCATTTTCAAAAGCACCAACTTGTCCTGCTTTGCGGTCTTCGTTCAAAATCTTTACGCCAATTTGAAAATCGCCACCATCTTTCCGAATTTTTTCCCATCGATTAATGAAATTGATTTGATTCATACGGGGCATATCAAGAAAGTTGTCGTGGTTGCCATCTATTTCGCTGTTTTGATTTTCGCCATGAAGCAGAATCATTGTCGAAAGACTGTCGGTGAGCTTGAACGAGGCATTCAGGTTGGCTTCTGCCCTAAGTTCGGAATTGCCATAAAGGTTGAAATGAACGCGTTCGTTGCTATTCGACTTTTTATATTCAACATTAATTTGCCCAGTAACTGCTTCGTACCCATTTACTACCGAAGAGGTTCCTTTCGAAATTTGTATCGATTCCATCCACGAGCCGGGAATGTAACCTAAGCCATAAGGTGCTGCCATGCCGCGCAACGAAGGAATATTTTCAGACAAGGTTTGCACATAAATCCCCGATAAGCCAAGCATTTTTATCTGTTGGGCGCCGGTAACGGCATCGGTATAAGCAACATCGACCGAAGCATTGGTGACAAAACTTTCTGACAGATTACAGCAGGCTGCTTTTTGCAATTCAGTAACAGTCACTTTTGTTGATTGCACCGGATTTAACGTAGAAAGATATTGCCCTTTGGGACGTTCCTTTACAACAACCTCGTCGATCGAAAGATTCTTTTCAAGGTAAATTGTAATTGGAGTTGAAGTATCGTGTACATGAACTGTATCTGAAAGATAACCTACAAAAGATACAATCAGGTTATGATATTCCGGTCCTGTTTTGATAGCGAAGTTACCTTCAGCATCGGTAGTGGTTCCGGTAGTTGACCCTGCCCAATAGACATTGGCGCCTACCAACACTTCGTTTTTATTTTCTTTATCAACAATTTTTCCTTTAATGAGAGGGCTCACTGCAAAACTGCTTAGCGACACCCATATTGACAAAAAGGTAATAAGTATTCGTTTATTTATCTGCCCAAAACTTCTAACAGGCTGAAAGTCTATTATATTGAAATATTGATTTTTAGAAGAAATCTCTTCCGGGTGGAACTCATTTTTGTTCTGTCCGTTTGTATATGCGTTTTTCTGCAAATATGTTCGTTTCATAGTTGTAAAATTTGAATGTTAATCATTAAAATATCTTATTAATCTACACAAGGCAAAGTAATTACCTTTGGAAATCGATAGCTTAATGTTAAATCAAATTCGGAATACGCAAATAGAAACGAGTAGTGATCTTCCCGAAAGTGGTGGGGGAGAGTTTATTACATGAAAAGCTTGTTGAGGAGTGTCCTTTTGCTGTTCGTCGAAAATATATTGAACAGGAGCAAGGTCTGTACTAAAAAGCTGAAAGGCAAAATTATAAGCTGTTGTTGAAAAATCATCGTGTATTTTAAAGTTGACAACTTCGTTATGACAGTCCTTGCAATTGCCCTCACAACAAGAATCATGAACAACATCGACACTTATTGATTTAAAAGTTGAACCGCAATAATGTGCGTAAATAGTTATTCCTGTTGAGGTTGCCAACAGTAGCATTACTAGAGTAATATGAACAACTTTACGAATCATTTTTATAATTTGATGCAAATATATGTTATCCTATTGATGTGATAGCATAAATTGATTTTTTTAAGTTTTTTTTAACATGAAACGAGCATGGCTGCGAAATTAATTCTAAAAGTAGGCCGCACAATTGAAAATCAGCGAAGCTAATCGTAGATCAGCGAAGCTAAAAGTGTATGAAACGAAGTTCTGTGAAACAAAAATATAAGTTCAAGAGGAAACCTCGTAGTATGCGAAATCCATGAGAACATTCAAATATTCAATTAATTAACACCGTTATTTTCTCATGAAACGAGCATGGCTGACGGCCACAACAAGGATATGTATAATCTTAGCGAGTTCCATACGTGGAGGCATAGATGTTCGAAGAAATAACTTTTGAACCAACAGATATATAGTAACTTAATACAGATATATACGGATGAAACGAGCATGGCTGATGATTCATTATTCAATGAGGCTTAGCAAAAGATGATTGGAGAAACAGAATTTGGTGCATTGTTCCATGTAGTTTTCATCCAGATTGTTTGGAGCTATAATTAGTTTCTCGGCAGTTCGAATTAATAAATCTCGTGAGATTCTTCCATTAAAAATTGCATAAAAAAAGACGCCGATTTGTTAACCGGCGTCTCTCCTTTAAATTTATTTGGTTTAGTGCGCTCTAAAATTCCATTTAGAATTGTCGCTATTCATATCGAATGGTGCAAGTGTTGGTGTGCTGTCGCCAATAGAGTACAGCGCCAACTTTTGGTTCGAGTTAGGAACCACTTTGGGCATAATGCGGTAAGTTCCATCGGTTAGCTGTTCAATGCGCCACAATTGTTCGGGAGCGCCGGTAAAAGCAGGAACGGTAATTACTTCGGCATTGGCAGTTGCGGCCAAAGCGCGTTCGGTACCAGCAATCACAATTTTGAAGTAAGGGCCACCCAAATATCCACCAGCTTCCGGTACTGCTGTAATGGTCCAACGTTGGTGTGGGCGGAACATGTAGTCGCCAATGCGCACGGGAATGTCGCCTTTGGGCCATGTGTCGATCACGTCGCTTAATTGTTGTGCGGGAATGGATTTGATCGGTTCATTGTTGTCTTGGCCAAAGCCGCGACGAGTGTTAGCCATACGTACAAAATCAACCGTTAGTTCTAAAGCATAACCTCTTCGTTCCGATTCAATTTCGTAAGTTCCTTCTTTGAAATGGTCGCCGGCAATAGGCCAGCCGTTTTTCCACAACAACGGACGGACTGCCAATAC
>CAZRXT010000249.1:0-4021 GCA_964604035.1 uncultured Prolixibacteraceae bacterium
GGGTTACAATTTATCTATACAGATGTAGATATGTTGGATATTACAAATCCGGATGCAGTATCTGTATTTATGGAAGCAAGTAGACCAGCAATAGTAGTTAACTGTGCTGCTTTTACAGATGTTGAAGGAGCAGAAGACAACTATAAAACAGCTCGGAAAGTAAATTCATTGGCTCCCCAAGTTCTTGCTGCAGCATGTGCCATGCAGGATGCTTTTCTTATTCACATATCAACCGACTATGTATTTGATGGTGAAACAAATATACCATATACCGAAGACAACGAGACCAATCCGATGTCAATATATGGTCAAACAAAACTTGAAGGCGAAGAAAAGATCAAAACAGTTTTTGATAACTATATAATCCTCCGCACCTCATGGTTGTATTCTGAATACGGGCACAATTTTATTAGAACAATTCTTTCAAAGTCCAAAGAAAATGCCACAATAGAAGTTGTTGATGATCAAATTGGCTCTCCTACTTATGCCCGCGACTTAGCAAATACTATTGTCGACATAATTATTAAATCAATATTGAACCCAACCGCATATCAACCTGGAATATACAATTACACAAATCAAGGATCTTGTTCTTGGTATGAATTTGCTCAGGAAATTGTCAATATTTCAGGTATTAATTGCGAAGTAAAGCCAATTAAATCGGATAAATTTCCAACAAAAGCAAAAAGGCCTAAATATTCGGTGCTCGACACTACAAAAATCAGAAGCTCTTTTGGAATCGGAATCCCAAACTGGAAAGACAGCCTGAAAGAGTGTCTTTCAAATTTAAATCAAAAGTAGATATATGACAAATACTGATTTACTTGCAATTGTTGAATCTAATGCAAGAAAATGGTTAAGCGACTCCTTCGATCAGGAAACAAGGTCGCAAGTTGAAGCTATGCTCAACAACGAAGATAAAACTGAATTAATTAACTCATTTTATAAAAACCTTGAATTTGGCACTGGCGGATTGCGAGGAATTATGGGTGCCGGAATCAACCGGATGAATATTTACACCGTTGGTACTGCAACTCAAGGATTAGCTAATTACTTAAAAAAAGCTTTTGCCAATCTACATGAAATAAAAGTTGCAATTGGCCACGATTGCCGCAACAACAGCCGAAAATACTCAGAAGCTGCCGCTAAAATATTTTCAGCCAATGGATTTAAGGTCTATTTATTTGAAGATCTTCGACCAACCCCTGAATTATCTTTTGCCATTCGCGAACTGGGCTGTCAAAGTGGAATTATTCTTACAGCATCGCACAATCCAAAACAATACAACGGCTACAAAGCTTATTGGGATGATGGATCTCAAATAGTTGCCCCGCACGATGAAGCAATTGTAGAAGAAGTTAAAAAGGTTAATGTTGAAGATATTAAATGGGATGGAAGTGATGCAAATATCTCAATTCTTGGAGCCGATTTTGACAAACTTTTCATAGCCAAAGCAACTTCTGTTATCATCAATCCTGAAATTGCGAAAAAACAAGGCAATTTAAAAATTGTTTTCACCCCAATTCACGGAACAGGTGTAAAATTGGTTCCTGAATCGCTTGCTGCTGCTGGTTTCACAAATGTTATTCACGTTCCTGAGCAAGATATTGTCAGTGGCGATTTCCCAACAGTGATTTCTCCGAACCCTGAAGAACCTGCTGCAATGGATATGGCCATGAGAAAAGCGGCCGAAGTTGATGCAGACATAGTTATGGCAACCGACCCTGATGCCGACAGAATTGGCGTGTGCACAAAAAACGACAAAGGAGAATGGATAATCGTTAATGGAAACCAAACTGCTCTCCTATTTTTATATTATATAATTACTCAATACAAAAAACTTGGCAAACTTAAAGGAAATGAGTTCATTGTAAAGACAATTGTTACATCAGAACTAATTGCTGAAATTGCAAAGAAAAACAACATTGAATATTTTGACTGCTACACAGGCTTCAAATTTATTGCTGAAGTAATACGCGATAACGAAGGTGTAAAAAAATACATTGGTGGTGGCGAAGAGAGTTTCGGTTTTATGCCTGCTGATTTTGTGCGAGATAAAGATTCTGTTTCTTCGTGTGTTTTGATGGCTGAAATTGCAGGTTGGGCTAAAGATCAAGGCAAAACGCTCTACGAATTGCTCAAAGACATCTACGTTGAATACGGATTTTCAAAAGAAAAAATGAAATATGTAGTTCGCGAAGGACAGCAAGGTGCAATTGAAATTAATAAACTTATGGAAGGTTTCAGAAATGATCCCCCAAAAGAATTAGGTGGTTCGAAACTCGCAATTATCAAGGATTATCTCGATCTGACCGAAAGAAATTTAATTGAAGGTACATCAAAACCAATTGCTCAAAAAATCACTTCTGATGTCCTACAATTTTTCACAGAAGATGGCTCCAAAGTCTCTGTAAGACCTTCAGGAACAGAGCCAAAGATTAAATTCTACTTTGAAGTGAAGGCCAAACTACACAAAGTGTCTGATTTTGATGAAGCTAATAATCAAGCCGATGACAAAATCAATCTGATGATGCAACAACTTGTTAAATAAAGGATGAAAAAATAAAAAAAAGTCCCATCTGAGTATTCGGATGGGACTTTTTGCTTTAATTATCCTTCAATATTGGTCGACGAAAACGATTCTTCAAATTGAATTATTGTGATATATTATTTTTCCAATCTCCTTACTTCAACCTAAACCATTAGTAAAAAAGATGTTCAAAAAATGGAATTTCAAGCAACACTAGTACATGGGAAATTATTGAAACGTTACAAACGTTTCTTGGCCGATATCGAATTAGACAATGGCGAAGTAGTTACAGCACATTGCACAAACACCGGCTCGATGAAAAGTTGCATCGAAATTGGGGCAGAGGTTTACCTTTCGCCAACAAACAATCCTTTACGAAAGACTAAATTCACATGGGAGATGATCAAAATCAACGGCGATTGGGTTGGCATAAATACGAACAATCCAAACCAACTCGCATTTGAAGCAATTTCTAAACATGAAATACCAGAATTATCGGGCTATACCGAAGTTTTTCGAGAAGTAAAATGGGACGACAGCCGATTTGACATTATGGCCAAAAACGAAACCGAGACCTGCTTTTTTGAAGTTAAAAACGTCTCGATGAAAGAAGGTGATTTTGCACTCTTCCCCGATGCAATAACCTTGCGTGGACGAAAACACCTAGAAACACTTATCCGTGTTAAAAAAGCAGGAATGAGAGCAATAATGCTCTACATTGTACAACGATGCGATGTAAGCAAATTCTCCACTGCCAAAGAAATCGATCCTGAATATTCTGAGACATTAAAAAAAGCTATAACTAATGGTGTTGAAATTTTTGTAATTCAAGCAAAAGTAACCCCCACTTCTATCACAATAAATAAAAGAATTCCGTTTGAAATGTAAAACTATAAATCTAAAACATTTGAGCATCTTCAACCAAAGCACGACTCACATAAAAAATTGTATCTCAATTATTTAAAAAGAATTGATTCTTTTAAGAACTAATTCTCATTGAAGAATGTTTTATCTCTGATTCTATAATTAAAAAATTGTGAACAAAACAGCTGTTCATTTAAGCTCAAAACCACAAAATCAATTATGTGTTTATATTTGTAAGGTTTGGGCGAAAATGAAATTGGATAATTCAAACTCCATCAGTTATAAAATTCAATCATTTATTCCAATTCTAAAATACAGTATAAAGACGAAATTCGTTCGCAAACGCAATTATTGATAAATTAAATAAAATAGATTTATAAACAAATAATAAAAAATTGAACATGACAAACAATCAAAAGCTTTTAGCTTGGGTAAAAGAATGGGCAGAAATTTGCCAACCCGACAGTGTGTATTGGTGCGATGGTTCTGAAGAAGAAAATCAGCGTTTGCTTGATGAAATGGTAAAATCAGGTCAAGCTGTTAAATTAGACGATAAGAAACGCCCAGGAAGCTACGCTTTCAATAGCGATCCTAGCGACGTGGCACGTGTTGAAAACCGCACATTTA
>CAZRXT010000250.1:0-4004 GCA_964604035.1 uncultured Prolixibacteraceae bacterium
CTTGAAAAAAAGATGCTGGCAAAACTTCAGACCATTGGAATCGACCTCAAAAAAGATTTTTCGGTAAAAGACATCAACAGCAATTTTAAAAACTACTTGCTAAAAAAGACAGACATTTTCACCTCGAAAGAATATCAGCTAATTGTGCATACCGCACCAGTTGCCGGAAGAGTTTACAGAGAGCTTGAAGCATTGGGAATTTCGAATCTTTCGATTTCAAATGTCGATCACTCCGAAATTGAAAAATTCAGGAAAGAAGTGAAAATTAAAGCGATAAAAGATGCGCAAGATAAGGCAACTTCGCTGGCAACAGCCATTGGGCAAACAGCTGGAAGAGCATTGTACATCAGAGAAAACGAATCTTTTTATCCAATGATGGCTAAAACAAATATGATGATGGTTAGAGGTGCTGCGCTGGACGAATCGTACAGCGAACCCGACATCGAGTTTGAAAAGATAAAAATTGAATATTCTGTTCAGGTAAATTTTGAACTAAAGTAGCCTGTCAACAAAAAACAATAAGCTCATCTTGCATTTTCACAATTCAAGATGAGCTTATTTATTGTTTCTCCTTCGTTGCAATCAGCAACTTATTGCCATCGCAGCAGTTAAAGCCCATTTGAAGGGTAACATGCCCAATTCCAAAATCATTTTTCAAAACATTTTCAACATCATTCTGAATAGCCATCATTTCAGTCATTGTAACATCGTGAACAAGATTTACATGGGCTTCTAAATGAATTTGAGTATCGTCGAGCTTCCAAACATGTACATGGTGGATATTTTCGATGCCTTCAACGTTTTCGACTTTAACTTTTAACTCCTGAAGATTGATCCCTTCCGGAGTCGATTGCATCAGAATATCAATGGTTTGCTGCACAATTTCCCAGGTGTGCCACACAATATAAATACCTACAAGGACAGTAATAAGCGGGTCGATCCAATAGATATTAAACAACCAAATGGCAACACCGCCAATAATAACGGCTACCGACGAAAGCGTGTCGCCAAGCAAATGCATGTATGCAGCTTTCACATTCAGGCTGTGATCCTTATCCTTTTCTAAAACTAAAACCGAAACAAGATTTGCCAGCAATCCAAAAACGGCAACAATCATCATCAGCTTACCTTGGATTGGTTCAGGATTCTGAAAACGTTTATAGGCTTCGTAGAAAAGAAAAATACAGATTGAAATGAGAACTATTGCATTCAACAGCGCTGCAAGTATTTCAACACGCTTATAACCAAAAGTCCTGCGTTCATCGGGCTTTTTACGACTAGCTTTACCAGCCAGAAAAGCAATAAATATTGCCGACGAATCGCCCAGATTGTGAATTGCATCGGAAAGCAACGAAAGGCTGTTCGAGATCAACCCTCCAACAATCTGCACAATAGTTATTGACAGGTTCAGCAATGTAACCCACAAAAGTTTCTGCCCACTAAGCTTTTCGCTGTGAGAATGGTGATCGTGATCCTGATTATGATTGTGAGACATACAACGTACTTCGTTAAGTAAATGAACCTCTGATTTTCTGGGCTAAAATTAAGGTATTTCTAATTGTTAATCCTCACAAATTCATCAATCACAGGTTTTGCGGTTTCCAAATCGTGCTCTTGTATAAATAAATCAATTGCCGAAGGAGCACCACCTGCAAAACCCGAAGTAATGCCAGATAAAAAGTCATTTTGAATCAGACTAGTAATTCCTATTGCTTCCAATTCACCTTTTAGCAAATTCACAGTAACTTCTGTTCCTGTAAAAACTCTTATTAATCCATCATTTTCTTTCATATCGCTTGTGTTTAGTAACAATAAATCAATACTTATTTTGATTTATTGTTTTGATTTGAGTTTTCAATATACATAAAATAAAACTATCTGTCAACAATATTAATAACCTCTTACAGCAAACATGTTGCATGAATTATTGCATTGATGTTTTGTGCCAATCGCAACATGCTCGTTTCATATCAGAAGTAAAACACGGTTTCAAATATTAAATTAATGTGATTTTTGCCATTTTCGTGATAATAATTAATTTTAGGGACTTTTAACAACGACAAGACCTATAACAAACTATATTTTTCACACAATAAATTAAAATACGGATGAAAAAATTTTTACTCGTCACCGTTGCCTTGTTGGCAGCTTTTTTTTCAAATGCACAATCGGACGATAATACCACACTCGATTTTTACGGATTTGTCAGGGTTGATGCCTATATGGATTCATATAAAGGGGTTGATGCCGGACACGACATTTTCTATCTTCTACCCTTGTACACAGCACCAAACGGAGTAGAAGTTAATAAGCAACTTAGTTCGAATATCTCGGCCATGGCATCACGGCTTGGGGTCAGAATAAATTTCCCTGAAGTATTGAATGCTAAAGCAACAGGTTTGTTGGAATTTGACTTTGCAGGCAATCTGAAAGCAGACCCAACACTTTTCCGTATCAGACAAGCCTATTCATTGCTGACATGGGAGAAATCATCGTTACTTGTAGGGCAAACATGGCATCCATTTTCGGGAAATAGCTGCTTACCAACGGTTGCAGGGTTGAATACAGGTGCGCCATTCCACTGCTTCAATCGTTCGCCAATGATTCGCTACAACATGAAATTTGGAGGACTAACAGTTTCGGCTTCGGCTGTGACTCAAACTCAATACAACTCGCCTGCAATTGACGCTACCGATTTCAACCTCGTAACAGCCAATCAGGCAAAAAGAAACGGAGTAATTCCTGAATTAGTTTTATCAACCGAATGGACAAAAAAGGCTGTAACACTTGGAGCCGGAGCAGAATATAACCGAATAAAACCACGAATGATGGTTACGGGAACAAATGGCAGTTCAGTTGCCGACGGATACCTTAGCAGTACTGCTTTCATGGCTTACGGCCGATACAAAACTAGCAAGTTCACAGTTTTACTGAAAGGATTTTACGGCGAAAACATGTCATTCCTCACCATCCCCGGCGGATACGGAATTTCAACTCACAATAACGAAACAGGAAAAGAAACCTATACTAGCTATACCACTTATTCAACCTCTCTCAACATGGTTTATGGCCAAAAATGGCAACTTGGACTGTTTGCAGGTTACGGTGGAAACCTTGGAACAAAAGAGGCACTCTGGAATGCCGGCGACGGAAAAGCAAAAACCTACGGATCGTTCCTGAGCATGCAAACAATGTACAGAGTTGCACCACACATTTCTCTTAATCTCAGCAAATTCAGACTAGTAGCAGAATACGAAATGACAACGGCAAATTATGGGACCGGAGCCATCGATCTTTCAAACGGCCTTTTTTCAGCAACACATCAAGCGACAAATAACAGAGTCATTGTAGTAATGACCCAATACTTTTAATATTTAAACCTTAGAAAATGATCTTTTGGGAAAATGAGATTGAAACACTTAACCGTGCCAATCTCAACAAACTTCAGGTTGAAAAACTGAACAAAACTTTAGAGCAAGCTCAAAACTCGCCTTACTATGGCGAATTATTCAAACAAAAAGGGATTAAGCCTGGTGCAATCAAAAATATTGAAGACATAACCAAGCTTCCATTCACAACAAAACAAGATCTGCGGAACAATTTTCCGTATGGATTCTTATCTGTTAATCAGAAAGAAGTAGTTCGTTTGCACAGCTCATCAGGCACAACGGGCAATCCAACCGTTATTTTTCACACCGCAAACGACTTGAAAAACTGGGCAAACTTAATGGCACGCTCACTGTTTTCGGCCGGACTCAGAGACACTGATGTATTTCAGAATATTTGCGGCTATGGCCTTTTTACCGGAGGCTTAGGCTTTCAGTATGGAATAGAACGACTTGGAGCGTTGAGCATACCAGCAGGTGCCGGCAACAGCTTGCGTCAGATTAAACTAATGCAAGACTATGGAACAACATCGGCACATGCTATTCCTAGCTACTTGACCAGACTTTACGACGTATTCAAAGAGCTAAACCTCGACCCACGTAGAGATACAAAACTCC
>CAZRXT010000251.1:0-3992 GCA_964604035.1 uncultured Prolixibacteraceae bacterium
AAAAAAACCGCTCACGTATATTTAATACCTGAGCGGTTGGATATCTTTTTGAAGTAGGAAGTGCTGAACTTGTCCCTAATATGGTTAAATCAAATGTTATCATCTCAGACTTTAGAATTGAGTCAAAGATACAACATCCGCAATTAAATTGCGCTGTTTTCCATATAGGCCTCTGCTTCGTCTAACGAATCTTTTATATTCAAGATTGTATCGAGAAGAGAAATTTTGACCAGACTTTCAACTTCAGGTTGTAAACATGTAACAACAAACTTGCCCTCAACTTGCTCGCATAATCTATTAGCAACGAGAATAGCACTCAACCCAGATGAGTCGCAATATTGGCAGTTCGACATGTCGAGAATAATATTCTTTATTCCCTGAGAAGTACTGACAACGAATTCAGACTTTAAATCGGGTGCATTGGTTGTATTCAGTTTCTCGGAAGTAACTGTTACTACAACGTATTTTTCTTTTTTGTCAATTTTATAATCCATAGCTAAAGCAAGGTACAAATTTCGAGGAAAAAAATCCAACTAGATTTTTATTTTTTTCCTTTTTCTTCTTTTTCCATTTCAGACTTCAACGCTGCGAGATCAGAAATATCGCCTAAAGTAGTTTTTTCTGCACTTTCGTTAACAGCTTTTACTGCTTTAACTGCTTGTTTTGTCTGAGTTTTCTTAGTCTCTTTTTCTTCAGCACGTTTTACATCTTCCCATACACGTGAGTGTGAAAGGATGATACGTTTTGCAGTTTTCGAGAACTCGATTACTTTGAATGGAAGTTTATCTTCGGCACTAACAGTAGAACCATCTTCTTTAGTCAAATGTCTTGGAGTAGCAAAACCTTCAACACCATAAGGCAATGCAATTACAGCACCTTTGTCGAACAATTCAACAATAGTTCCTTCGTGGATTGAATCAACAGTGAAGATTGTTTCGAAAACATCCCATGGGTTTTCTTCCAATTGTTTGTGGCCTAAGCTCAAACGACGGTTTTCTTTGTCGATATCAAGTACAACCACTTCAATTTCAGCACCAATTGATGTGAATTCTGATGGGTGTTTGATTTTCTTAGTCCAGCTCAAATCGCTGATGTGGATCAATCCGTCAACACCTTCAACTATCTCAACAAAAACACCGAAGTTGGTGAAGTTGCGAACTTTAGCAGTGTGTTTTGAACCAATTGCATAGAGTTCTTCGATTTTACCCCAAGGATCTAAGTTCAATTGTTTGATACCTAAAGACATTTTGCGTTCTTCGCGGTCGAGTGTAAGAATTTGAGCTTCAACTTCGTCGCCTACAGAAAGGAAATCCTGAGCACTGCGTAAATGTTGGCTCCAGCTCATTTCAGAAACGTGGATCAAACCTTCAACGCCAGTTGCAATTTCAACGAAAGCACCGTAATCGGCCAAAACAACAACTTTACCCTTAACTGAATCGCCAACTTTGAGGTTAGCATCAAGGTTATCCCATGGATGTGGAGTTAATTGTTTCAAACCAAGAGCGATACGTTTTTTGTCATCATCAAAGTCGAGGATAACAACGTTGATTTTCTGGTCGAGTTCAACAATTTCATTTGGATGAGTAACGCGGCCCCAGCTGAGGTCGGTAATGTGGATAAGACCGTCAACACCACCCAAATCGATGAACACACCATAAGAGGTGATATTTTTAACAGTTCCTTCAAGAACCTGTCCTTTTTCAAGTTTACCGATAATATCTTTTTTCTGTTGTTCGAGTTCAGCTTCGATAAGAGCTTTGTGCGAAACAACAACATTGCGGAATTCGTGATTAATTTTTACCACTTTGAATTCCATCGTCTTTCCTACGTAAATATCGTAGTCGCGGATTGGTTTCACATCGATTTGTGAACCAGGAAGGAATGCTTCAATTCCGAAAACATCAACGATCATACCGCCTTTAGTACGGCATTTAATGAATCCTTTGATGATTTCATCTTTTTCCATAGCCTCGTTAACACGATCCCATGAACGCATTGCACGTGCTTTTTTGTGAGAAAGGGTAAGCTGACCTTTTTTGTCTTCAAGGTTTTCTACGTAAACTTCTACTTTATCGCCGATTTTTAATTCGGGATTGTAACGGAATTCGTTTAAGCTTACAATACCATCCGATTTGTAACCAATGTTAACAACCACTTCGCGTTTGTTCATTGTAATTACATAACCGTCAACAACTTCTCTATCTTGAATAGTTGATAAAGTGTCGTCGTACTTAGCTACAAGTTCTTGTTTGTTAACCGCTTTAAAACCGCCTCGGCCTGCTTCTAATTCATCCCAATCAAAATTAGCTTCAGGTTCTGCAGTTGTTGCAGGGTGTTTTGGAGCAAATTTTTTCTTTAATGTGGCTTTTACTTCTTCAGCCTGAGCAACAACTTCTTCAGGTTGCTCTACATTTTCTTTTAATTCTTCTGTCATTTGTACTTTGTGTTGTAAATTAATAAGTTAGACATTATGTTGTTTTCATAAATGCGCGGCAAAAATATAACTTTATTCCTAATATTCAAAGGTTTCGTCCACATTATTATTCGTTAGCTGAATCATTATTAATTGTTTAGTTGCTAAACGGTTATTATTGCAACAAAAACTGAAAGAAAATTGTTTCCGATCAATCAAATGTAACGTACAATAGTGTCATATTCGGATAAATCAATCTGAATTATTTTTTATTTCTTTGTACCGAAATAAGTTATTGCCATGTCGAAGGGAAAAGTTTTATTGTGTATGAGCGGGGGCATCGATAGTTCGGTGGCTGCCATGTTGTTAAAAGATGAAGGCTACGAACTTCACGGCCTAACTTATAGACCTTACGATGCCATTTCGCCTGCTTGCATGGAAAAACAAACCGGCTGTTGCAGTGTCGATGCCATTTTCGAAGCCAAAGAACTGGCTTTCAAGTTGGGTTTTGACCACTCGGTCCTCGACATCCGCAGTGAGTTTGAAAAAACTGTCATTACCGATTTTGTTGCTGAATACCTTGCCGGCCGCACTCCAAATCCTTGTGTGGTTTGCAACCGAACCATCAAGTGGGGCGAAGTAATTGCTAAAGCCGATGAGCTTGGTTGTGAATTTATTGCAACCGGTCATTACGCGCAAATTGGCGAAAAAGATGGCCGCTATTACCTGATTAAAGGCGACGACCTAAGCAAAGACCAGACTTACTTTCTTTGGCAACTTTCGCAAAGCGACCTAAAACGTACTCTATTCCCGCTTGGAAAATTCACAAAACCCGAAGTGCGGGAAATTGCGCTCAGTAAAGGGTTCGAAAAGATTTCAAAAAAGAAAGAGAGCCAGGAAATTTGCTTCATTACCGACAATGATTACCGTCGTTTCATTAAGGAACGGGTTCCCAATATTGATGAAAAAATTGGCGAAGGAAATTTTGTCGATATCACAGGCAAGATTGTTGGCAAACACAAAGGCTATCCGTTTTACACTATTGGCCAGCGAAAAGGGTTGGTAATTGCCCTTGGTCGACCAGTTTACGTGGTCAATATCATTCCCGAAACCAACACGGTTGTACTTGGCGACCGCGAAGACCTGAACCGCAAAGAACTTTGGGTCGATCAGGTAAACCTTATGAAATACGGGAAAATTGATGGCGAGCTCGAAGTCTCGACCAAAATACGATATAATAATGCTGGCACATTGAGCCGTATTTCGCAGCATGGCGACAAAATCAAAGTCGAATTTTACGAACATGCATGGGCTATTGCGCCCGGACAGTCGGCAGTTTTCTTCGAAGGCAACGATGTTGTTGGCGGTGGGGTAATTTGCAACTACTAATTTTGTTGAATGCCTTACAATATTTTTAATGCCCTTTCCCTATCTTTATTTTTTTTCGAACAAGAATGAGAATAAAGAGGATCACAACCATATTTCTGCTGTTTCTGTCGATGAATGTTTTCGGCAAAGAATTGAACGGCAACATCTATTGGATTCAGCTAAACACTAAAGCCGGAACCCCTTTCAGTGT
>CAZRXT010000252.1:0-1545 GCA_964604035.1 uncultured Prolixibacteraceae bacterium
GTTATCTTATTGTTCGAAAGTGGTTTCATCTTTTCTGACCAAGTTTTGAGAATGCTTTGAAAACAATTTCGATGTCTTTTGTGAGGCTGTAATCGCGGGCATACTGCACGTTTACCCTGTCGATACTGTCGGTGTTTTCTTCTTTTAAGTCGAGGGCATCGGTTGCTTTCAAAATTCCCTTATGAATAACCGGGAGGCCAAGAAATAGCTCGGAATGAATTTCGTGGTACCCAACCCAACTGAATTTCTGAAAAAGTACTTTAAATATATTGGCGAAATACCCTTGTTTTCGTTTGATAAACCAGATTGAAACCGGCGACGTAATCAAAAGAAAAATACAGAGCAGATCGTCGAAAAGCTTTTTGTTACGGCGGTTTCGTTCTTTTGTAATCGCATTTACATTCACCACGTAAAGATCTCCGGCCGTGTCTATTGAGTTGCTTCCAATAATTGAAACACTTTCGGGTGGCGCAATTTTATATTCGAGATCGAAATCAGAAAGTCCCAGCATAGTTTTTATCACCTGTTTCGAACTTACATCTTTCGAACAGAAGATAAGTTCTTCTATATTGTTGATTTGTACTATGTCTCGTGTTTGGTAAATTGAACCCATGTACCGGGCCGATTTTACATTTTTCTTTGGTGTAATGTATCCGATCAGGTTTGTTGGTATTCCTGTTTGAGCTAGCAATTCTTTCACCCGTTTGCTCTCTTTTTTCAACCCAACAATGGCTACACGTTTCGGCTTGCGGGTTCCAAGAGTAAATTCTTTTCGGATAATGAAATGAAGTGCAACCCTTATTGCGGGGATAACAAGTAGTGCCAACGCTGAACCAAGCAGGATTATAGCCCTCGAGAAACGTGCACTGTTGGGCAGCAAGGAATAAACCACCAGGATAATGAGTGTCCCGGTAAGAACCCCTCTGGATATTTTCAGAAAGTTGATAGGTTTTTCATATCCTCCCGAATAGTAAGTTGCTATAAGCCATGTAAAAATGTATGCCGGCACGGCGTACATCAGCAACGTTTCGGGGTAATAGCCAGGTTCGTATTTGTAGCTTTCCCAAATTGGTAAAAGCAAGTAGAACGACAGGAATATGAGCAGGAAATCGAGCATTGGAAGCCAGAATTTCTTGATTACCCGAGAAATGGTTGCAAGGGCTGCCCTAAAATAGATGGCCAGATTGATGAAGAATGAGTAAAGGCCTGCATTCTGCTTTGAAAAATGTTTCCTCGCGAAAATTATCATGGCATTATAAAACATCCTTACATAGTTGAGGCTCCCTTTCTTGGTGCTTTCGCCTTTGTAATGGATAATGGTTGTGCCGGGGAAATAGTAATTTTTGTAGCCGCCTTTTGTAATTCGGTACGAAAGGTCGATATCTTCGCCATACATAAAGTAATCTTCGTCGAGCAGGCCAACTTTGTCGAGGGTCTCTTTTCTCATCAGCATAAAAGCGCCTGCAAGAATATCAATTTCGTGCAACTCGTTTTCGCTGAGGTAGGAGAGGTGGTATTTTCCAAAAACCTGCGACTTGGGGAAGA
>CAZRXT010000252.1:1645-3982 GCA_964604035.1 uncultured Prolixibacteraceae bacterium
TGATTGTTAGCCTTGGCAAATCCAACATTTTGCTTGTTGTGGATCAGTTTAATATCGGGAAACTTTTGAATTAGCATCCCAACCGAACCATCAACAGAATTATTATCGACAACAAAAACCTCGGATTCAACATTGTTGGTTGCTTTCTCAACTGCGTGGAGGCACTGTTCGAGAAAGTGTTTTACATTATAGTTGACAATAATTACCGATAGCTTCATTTGCATGATGTGTGTGAATAATTCTTTTCTTCAAAAAATATAATTTGGGATGTGAAGATAATACAGTTTTATGAATTTTGCTTACCGGTTCAGCGTGTCGCTGTAGTTGAGGCGGTTTAAAATTGAACGCCCAAGAGTGAGCTCATCGGTGTATTCTATTTCGCCACCAACCGAAACGCCGCGTGCAATGGTTGTTAATTTCACCTCCAGATCTTTCAGTTTTTTGTAGATGTAGAAGTTGGTTGTATCGCCTTCCATAGTTGTGCTTAGTGCAAGAATTACCTCAACAATGGTGCCTTGCCTAACCCTTTCGGCCAGCGATTCAATTTCGAGATTGCTTGGGCCAACGCCATCCATTGGCGATATAATTCCGCCAAGAACATGGTAAAGACCGTTAAACTGGTGGGTGTTTTCGATCGACATTACATCGCGTATGTTTTCGACCACGCAAACCACCGACTCGTCGCGCGAGGGGTTACTGCATATTGTGCAGGTGTCGGTGTCGGATATGTTGTGGCATGTTTTACAATGCTTCACCTCTTTCTTTAGCTGGATAATTGCATTGCCAAACTCTTCAACTTCGCTCTCTTCGCACCGTAAAAGGTAGAGCACTAAGCGCAATGCGGTTTTGCGCCCAATGCCGGGAAGTTTGGCAAATTCGTCAACAGCATTTTCTAATAATTTCGATGGAAAACGTTCGTGTATCATCTGTGTTTTTCAATTCGACACCAAAGGAATAAAATATGGCAGAGAAAAGCAACGGCTATTTCTTAATTGAATGGTATTCAGATAGTCGTTATTTATTAAAACTATATATCAATTAGCTCTACTGAACTAACGTTTGTGGTTTTGGTGGTATGCGAGCAGCGGTTTTCCTCTCAAACATTCGGGCATCGCGGTTTCTAACCCTTTGGGTGTCGCGGTTTCTAACCGCGTTATTTTATTTTCGCGGTTAGAAACCACGACACCCATCCAAACCGCGACAACCGCCCAAATAGAGTTACCCACCCATATTTTTTGTAATTTGCTACACCAATTATACTGAATTATGGAGAAAAAAGAATCATACCGCCACATGTTGCCCCACTTTCAGCAACCCGGACAAGCCTATTTTGTAACCTGGAATTTAAAAGATGCCGTTCCACCAAAAGCTTTAGAACGGTATGCACTAAAGCTCCAATTTTTACGAAATGAATTGAGGAACGCGGGTTCTAACCCTTCTGGTGACGCGGTTCCGGGTGTCGCGGTTTCGGGTATCGCGGTTTATAACCGCGAAAATAAGCTAACGCGGTTACAAACCGCGTCACCCATCCAAACCGCGTCACCCACCAAAACCATGTCACTTCAACAAGAATACGAGCTGATACGAAAGAAATACATTAAAGCATACGACGATTTGCTCGATGCTGCCCGAAATCCCGCCATCGACTTATCCAAGCCCGAGAACCTCGCTATCATGATTGAATCGTTGATGTTTTGGGAAAATAAGCGGCTAACAAACATGGCTTTTACAATTATGCCCAACCATGTTCATTGGGTTTTTCAGCTCTACGAAAAGGACAATGAGGGAAACCCTGTTTATTTGCAAGACATTCTTCATTCGGTAAAACGGTTTTCATCCAATCAAATCAATAAATTGGAAAACAGGAAAGGAGCACTATGGCAAAAAGAAAGTTTCGATACCACCATCCGCAACGACAAGCATCTTTATTATGCAATGAGGTACACAATCAATAATCCGGTAAAAGCAGGTTTGGTAATCAACAGCACCGACTGGCCAGGAACCTATCATATCCCTCCAGGGTGTTGCGGTTTTTAACAGGGTATCAGGGGGTGACGCGGTTTGTAACCGCGAAATTTCTGGGAAATGCGGGTTTTTACCCCTTTGGTTGTCGCGGTTTTTGGTTTTGGGTGTCGCGGTTTCTAACCCTTTGGTTGTCGCGGTTTGTAGCCCTTTGGGTGTCGCGGTTTATAACCGCGAAAATAAAATAACGCGGTTATAAACCGCGTCACCCATATAAACCGCGTCACCCATACAAATTGCGTTGCCCACATTTTGCACTAAAAGTTGTTTGTAGGTAAAACGTACGCTGCATTTTCACCTAAAACTACTTTTAAC
>CAZRXT010000253.1:0-3959 GCA_964604035.1 uncultured Prolixibacteraceae bacterium
TTATGATCTGAGTATTGGTGTTTACTTGGCGTTTGCACCAAAAGATGTGAGCAAATGGGATAAATTTGAAATGACTACCGAAAATTTTATCAACGCATATACAAAAGCTCCAGTGTGGGATCACGATTTGTGGACAACCAATTATCTTGGGCATCCATACCAAGGTGGGTTCTATTACAACAGCATTCGTTCGCAAGGTGGCACTATTGCGCAATCGGCATTGTTCAGCCTTGGACAGTCGTTAATTTGGGAATATGCACTCGAATCGTGGATGGAACAACCCAGCATTCAAGATTTAGTTGTAACCCCGGTTTTAGGTTCTCTTTTTGGCGAAATTACTCATGTTGCAACTATTAAAATGGGTAAGAATGGCTTCAAATGGTACGAAATAGCATTTGTTTGTGCTTTAAACCCTTCGTATGCAATAAATAATGGTTTTAAAACGAAGCGAAAGCTCGACTCTTCATTGTCTTTTATGGCCGCTCCCCAGAGATAATCAGCACAATTTATAAACACACATAAATTTGAAAGAGGCAGTTACATGATTTGATGTAGTTGCCTCTTGCTATATCTGTCAACCTTTAACGGTTTCTAGCTTTGGATCAAAATCCGAAATTCCGCTAGATTCTTTTTCCGTAATATAAAACTTTATACCATCCCCCCAACTTTTCCGCTTGATCCAGATTTGTCAATACAATTGGTGGAGTATGGAAACAAAAAACCCCGCTAAAAAGCGAGGTTAAATTTGCACGGGAGGAGCGGCTCGAACGCCCGACACCTGGTTTTGGAGACCAGTGCTCTACCAACTGAGCTACACCCGTTTGTTTTTCTTAAGTGCGTGCAAATATAAAGGTTTTATCTTTTCTGCCAAACCTCTTCATTAAAAAAATGACAAATAATTTTTGGCTATTTTCTAATTCGTTCAGTGTCTTTACTTGATGAAAAAATCCATCAGCATTTTTTCTCCAATATAGGCCTGTAATCGGTCGTTAATATTGACTGCACCAACTCCTGCTGGGGTTCCAGTGTAAATAAGATCGCCAATCTTAAGTGTAAAATAGTTCGAAATATGCGAAACCAACTCATCAAAAGAGAAAATCATTTGGTTCGAATTTCCTTTCTGACGGGTTTCACCATTAATATCAAGGCTGAAATTGATGTTCCCTTTTTCCAATTCGGTTAAAGGAATGAAAACTTCGCTAATAGCAGCTGAACAATCGAAGGCTTTGGCCTTTTCCCAAGGCAATCCTTTTGCCTTAAGCTTATCTTGAACATCGCGTGCGGTAAAATCGATTCCTAACCCAACCGAGCTGTAGTAGCGATGCGCAAACTTCTCCGATATATTTTTCCCGACCTTATCAATTTTTATAACAAGTTCAACTTCGTGGTGCAGGTTATTAGTAAATGAGGGTATATAAAATGGTAGGTTTTTTCGAAGTAGGGCAGAGTCTGGTTTCATGAATATTACCGGTTCATCAGGTTTTTCATTTTTCAGCTCGTCAATATGCTCAACATAGTTTCTTCCGATACAAATGATCTTCATCGATTTAACTTTTTTAAAAATTCAACTGCAATTATATTTTTATTCAACAGCACTTGTTATTCCGCTAAGGAACTCGTTGAAATCGTAAGTTCCTTTAGGTGAAAAACCTGTTCGCACAACAACAAGTTGCTTCGAAGGGATTATATAGATGTATTGGCCGTTGTGACCGCAGCAATAAAACATATCTCGCGGCACATCGGGATAATGTTTGCCCGATTTGTTGAGCCAGAAATAAGCTCCATATTGCCCATCAGAGCCTTTGGCTTCGGTTGTGGTATATTTTACCCAATCAATTGGGAGTATCTGGTCGCTCAGCCATTTCCCGTTGTTAAGGTAAAGTAATCCAAAGCGGGCATAATCGCGCATGGTTGCGTATAGGTACGATGATCCAACAAAAGTTCCCGAAGCATCAACTTCGAAAATTGCACTTCTCATTCCAATTTTATTGAAAAGTCTTTTTCGTGGAAATGAGTAGTAATCAGCATTTTTTCCAAATGTGTTTCTGATGAGCATTGAAATAATGTTTGTTGAACCCGATGAATATTCCCAAACAGAATCGGCAGGATAGCTGCTTTTTTTAGATAGGGCAAAAGCTCCCATATCGCCCTCTTTATGTAACATGTTGTTTACATCTGAGCAAGTTCCGTAATTTTCGTTCCATTCAAGTCCGCTATTCATGTGCATTAAATTGTTGATTGTAATGTTCTTGCGGTCATCATTTTCCCACTCTTTAAATGCAACAGGCTTGTTTATGTTGAGTTTTCCTTCTTTTACGAGTATTCCAGTAAGTGCATTTGTGATGCCTTTAGCCATCGACCAGCTAAGGAAAAGGCTTTTAGAATTGAAATCGGAACGGTATTTCTCAATGATTGGTTGACCTTTATATATTACCATTACAGCAAATGTTCCTTTGTGTTTTTCTGAATTCGAAAATGCTTTTGAAATAACAGTATTCATTTTTGCCATGTTAACGCCGGTAGGGGTAATGCCAGTAACTTTATCTCCGGTTGGCCAGGCCATGGTATCTGGCCTTTCGGGTAGAATGTTGATTTTCTGATAAGAACGCTTTGTCATTTCTTCGCTCTTGAAGTCATTTACAAGCGAACACCCAAATCCATCGATGTAAACAGCTTTAGATGTATGCCATAAAAAGCTGCTAGTTACCTCTTTCTTCGAATAATCAATTTTGTTGTGATTGAATTTTATGTATGAGAAATGTAGATCTTCTTTTTCAAGCGATTGTTGTGTGCGGCCGGCTACAAATATTCCCGACGCAAGATTTTTGGCCGAATATCCAGTAATAATTGGAAGTAAAGGGTTCATGTATAGATAGATTCCAGCTATTAATGCAATAATCGAAAAGAGGATTATTTTTTGAATTTTCATGGTATATATCTATGTTAAGTTACTGTTTGTCATTTAGATCGAAATCCGTTTCTTCGGTTACCTATGTCTCCACTCATGGAACTAACTCCATTGCATTCCGTCGAACTCAGTTTTGCATGGCTTAAAATATCCTTTTGGTGGCCGTGTGACATGCTCGTTTCATCGTGTTTTCAGCAATTGAAATTGAATTCGTGATTAATCCGAAAAATAGAAATTAAGAATGAATATTCATGGCTCATTTTGTTTGAAGATAGAATTGTGGCCTCAAAATTAATAGAATTAGTACAATCAAAAAAAGCCACAGGAATTTCCTATGGCTTATAATGAATGTTCTAAGATGTTTACTCTTCAATAATGACGATCTTGTCTATAACATCGCCTTGGCGAATCTGGTCAATTACATCAACACCTTCATATACTTTACCAAAACAGGTGTGTTTACGATCGAGGTGTGCTGTGTTTTCGCGACTGTGGCAAATGAAAAATTGTGAACCACCAGTATCTTTACCTGCATGAGCCATAGATAGTACTCCACGGTCGTGATATTGGTTGTTACCCGAAGTTTCGCATTTAATTTTGTATCCAGGGCCACCAACACCTGTTCCTTTTGGGCAGCCTCCTTGAATTACGAAATTTGGAATTACCCTATGGAATGTTAACCCATCATAAAACCCTTCTTTCGATAGTTTTACAAAGTTTGCAACTGTTCCTGGAGCATCTTCCTCATAAAATTTTACTTTCATTACACCTTTCTCTGTGTGTATTTCTGCAATTACCATATTGATGTTTTTAAGATTACGATTTCAAGTGTTAATGAGTTAATGAATTGATTCCATTGCTTTATGAAACTCAAATATTGTATAAGTTATTTCAATTGGTGTTTCCCGCTAAGTCGGGATAAGTTTAGTTGACCGCACAACGGTCGTTTAAAAATAATAAATTTTGCTGATTTAATAAAAAAAACCGCCGGAACCACCCGGCGGTTAACCTTAACCAAACTAACAAAACCAAACCTTATGAACTATAATAT
>CAZRXT010000254.1:0-3937 GCA_964604035.1 uncultured Prolixibacteraceae bacterium
TGAGTAATTTTACTCAACGCACTGAGTAGATTAACTAAACCGCTGATACTAGCTTGTTTGTTCTCGGCATTCATTCTTCCGAAACAATGCAAGCAGCTTCTTCCAACTCATTATCAAATGAATAATTGCAAAGAATACAAAGAAATGTGCTATCATACTGTGAAAATGCAATATTGGCATCGTAAACCCCGACAAATACAGAGTAAAACTTACCACAGTAGTCAGAAAAAGTGCCATAGTTATCGTGATTACCTTGTTTTTGAAATAGAGATTTTTCTTAACAATTGCTTTAATAAAAGGCCAGTGTTGCCAAATATGTATCAAGATGATTGCGACCAATAAAATGGAGATAATGCAGTGCGATGTTCCCCATTTGAACACATCTTCAACATTTGCCCCGTTCCTTAAAGCATGTTTAGCCTCTTCGAAAACAGAGGTCGACACGGCACAGCCCAACAAAGCTGCAACCATTGCAATGTCTGTTATTGCTTTGCCAATCTTACTTTTCACTTTCATACTCAACAATTATTTTTGATTTTCTTTTGAATAGAACTATTCGTAGCGCAACGCATCAATCGGATTAAGATTGGAAGCTTTACGTGCAGGGTACCATCCAAAGAATAATCCAATGCCAACGCATACCGAGAACGATAACACAACGGAATAAAGCCGAACAAGTGACCCAACTCCTAATAAACTTCCGGCAACTGAGGCAAGTAAATAGCCGATAATAATCCCGATAATTCCTCCGAGCACACTTAGCACAGCTGCTTCGATAAGGAATTGCATCAGAATATCACTGCCACGACCACCAACAGACATACGAAGTCCAATTTCACGGGTTCTTTCAGTAACTGAAACAAACATGATATTCATGATACCAATACCGCCCACCAACAAAGAAATACCGGCAATTGCACCAAGTAAATATTTGATGGCATCAATCACTGTTGAAACAGTACTGATCATCTCTGATTGAGACATTACATTAAAATCGTCATCGTCGCCTTCTTTAATTTTATGTTCCCTTCGCATAATTTTTTTAAAATCTGCAACAGCTGCCTCTGAGTCTTTATCATCTGTCACCGACAAATTAATTCCTTGTATATAATCAATGGACAATAGCCTACGTTGCACTGTGGTGTAAGGGGCAATAATTACATCATTCTGATCTTGTCCCATTGTTGCTGCTCCTTTATCTTCCAACACGCCGATGACTTTAAAAGGCGTATTTTTTACCCTAATTGTTTTCCCCAGAGGATCTTCGCCCTGCGTAAATAACTCAGTTGCTACTTTTAACCCAATAATACACACTTTTTCGAGTGCATGAAGTTCCTTGTCGGTGAAAATGCGACCTGAACCAATTACAAGGTTTTTTATTGGAAGATATTCTTGTGTTACTCCATAAATTGAGGTTGACCAGTTATTATTTCCATATACAACCTGTGCGCTTGACTGCACCAGAGGGGAAATTTTAGCAACATATTGATTCTTGGCAATAGCCTCAAGGTCACTCATCTCTAATTTTGATGTGCCCGAACTTCTTACAGGCCCATGAGTGTCGGCTCCCGGCATAATCATCACCAAATTGGTACCCAAACCTGACATCTGATTTTTGATGTACGACTTTGATCCTTCGCCCATTGCCAACATCGCAATAACTGATGCAACTCCAATGATAATGCCTAACATAGTGAGGAATGCCCGAAGCTTATTTCTTTTTATAGCTGTTAGCGCTATTTTAAATGTATTTATGTAATTCATTTTACAACTATTTAATAGTCCTCTTCAACTGGTAATTCGGCCAGCATTTTGGCTGCTGAAAACCTGTTTTTAACTAATTCATCGCTAATCACATGCCCATCTCTAAAAATAATCTGACGGCTTGTAAATCTGGCAATATCAGGTTCATGGGTAACAAAGACGATTGTTTTGCCTTCTTCATTCAATTTTTGAAATAAGGACATAATCTCGTAGGAAGTTCTCGTATCCAGATTCCCCGTTGCTTCGTCAGCCAGAATCACCACCGGATCGTTTACCAACGACCGGGCAATGGCAACACGCTGTTGCTGTCCACCAGATAATTGATTGGGCATGTGGTGCATCCTTTCGGCTAAACCAACTGCTTCCAATGAAGCAATGGCTCTTTCTCTGCGTTCTTTCGCCTTTATCTTTGGATTATAAAATAGCGGAAGTTCAACATTTTCGAGGGCCGAAGTTCGCGAAAGCAAGTTGTACGACTGAAATACAAACCCAAGTTTAGTGTTGCGCAACCCAGCTAATTCGTTTTTATTCAAATTATTCATTGGCACACTGTCGATGATGTATTCTCCTGAAGTTGGCCTGTCGAGACACCCAAGTATATTTAGCATGGTTGACTTCCCTGAACCACTTGTTCCCATAATCGCAACGAACTCCCCTTCTTTGATCTGTAGGTTAACACCTCTCAGGGCATGAACCTTTACTTCTCCCAGATCATATTCTTTTTTGAGATTCTTAACTTCTATAATTACTTTCTTTTCAGACATTTCTGCTTCCTTCCTTTTTACGTTTCATATCAACTATTTGCGGTTCGATGGAGGTCCGAAAGCCGATTTTTTAGCTATCGGCTTTTCCAACTCAAAGGTTGTAAGCACTTCATCGCCATCTTTAAGTCCCGATAATAGTTCGTAGTTTGCCTCGTCGGTATTTCCAACCACAACCTTTGTTTGTGAAATCGTAAGCCCATTTTTGACCCAAACTAACTTTTCTTTCTCCGAATCTGTCTTCAAAGTAGCTCCTTCAATCTTTATTTCAGGATTACTTTTTGCATAAATTTTTATTTCATTCTGATCAATTGATACATTTAAAGCCCTTGCAGGAAGGATTAATGTTTTGTCTTTTTCAGCAGGATAAAATGAAACACTTGCTGTCATACCCGGCATTAGCTTCTTGTCGGGATTTGGAGCTGTAATTACAACCGTATAAGTAATCACATTTGAACTTTCGACAGGCTGTAATCGTATTTGCGAAACACTACCTTCAAATACGATGTCGGGATACGCGTCAACAGTAAAACCAACATGTTGCCCCTCAAACACCTTACCTATATCAGCTTCATCAACATTAGCCTCAACCTGCATCTGTGTAAGGTCGTTAGCAATAATAAACATGGTTGGTGTGTTAAAGCTCGCGGCTACAGTTTGCCCTTCATCTACCGATCTTTCAAGAATAATCCCATCAATAGGCGATGTGATAGTCGCATAATCGAGGTTAATTTTATTCCTGTCGTAGTTCGACTGGGCTTGTTTTAGCGAAGCAACGGCATTATTGTAATTATATTCCTGAAGATCGAAATCAGACTGAGCAATTAAGTTTTTTTCTATCAGTGTTTTATATCGATCGTAGGTTGCTTTTTGGTATTTCACCTGAGCTTCGGCCTGATCAACTGAAGCCTTACTCTGATCTAACTGTGCCCGAAGTGGTGTTTCGTCTAATTGAGCTAACAATTGACCTTTTTTTACCTGCGAGTTATAATCGACATAAATTTTCTGAATAACACCCGAAACCTGTGTGCCCACCTCAACCGTTTCTACAGCTTCTAATGCACCGCTTGCAGTAATGATATTACTAACATTCCCTGTCGATATTTTTGCTGTTTCGAGCTTAATCATTTCGGCCTTGCCCGATGATAAGCTAACTATTAATCCTCCAACTACTATAATTGCAGCAGTTGCACCGATATATAATGTTTTCTTCTTCATTGATTATTTATATTAAAGTGTTAATGATAATCCTTTGTAAAAATCGAGTATTTTATTGCTGAACACCAAATTGAATTTTGATTGAAGCAATTGGCTTTCTGAAGTAATCAGATTTGTTTTTTGGATCAAGAAATCGACTGAATTTATCATTCCTTGTTTGAACTTCTCTTCGGCTAGAAGATACGACTCTTTTG
>CAZRXT010000255.1:0-3918 GCA_964604035.1 uncultured Prolixibacteraceae bacterium
CCCTCGATGCATCAAACGGCGAACTGCTGTGGAAGTGTTTCGACGATTCGGCAAAATACGACGATGAATATTGCAATACTCCAATCTTCTCAGATGGTTATTTGTATAGCGTTCCTGGAATTGAGAAGGGTAAAGGTGCCATGAAACTAAAACTTTCGGCTGACGGAAAATCGGTTCAGGAAGTGTGGCATTGTGACGATGCCAAGAACCTTTACAACGGGTTTATTGTCTGCAATGATCGCCTGTATGCTACTTCATCAAAAAAGAAACTCTGGAGTGTTAACACTGAGAATGGTACTGTTGCCGACACGCTGCGCGGAATGAGTGGAAGCCTTGTTTATGCCGACAAAAAGCTGATTTGTTATGCCGACAATGGCAATGTTAACCTGATTGACGTTGCTGGTCCAAAAATGGAAGTAACCGGCAAATTTACTGTTACCGAAGGTTCGAAAGAGCACGTTGCTTATCCTCTAATCGACAAAGGGGTTCTGTACATAAGGCACGGCAAAGCGATGATGGCTTATTTGGTAAAATAAAAATTTGAGAGGAAGAGCAACTCCTTCGATCTTTTTAGTTCTATTGACAGGTCAATAATTAGAAGGAACAAATTGAAATAAATTTTTGTGCTGCCTCCTTTAGAATTAACTCAACAGCATGTTTGTTTCATCTATCAAAATCCCACGCTGTAGATTACAAGGCTATTCCTTATTGGAGTGGCCTTTTGTAATTACCACTACATCAACAAAAAGAGCCGGGGTTGGTATTACGCCCCAGCTCAAGAACTCAATATATTTTAAAAAGAAACGAATCTTTTATCAGATTAGATTATTGATATCTGAAATGATTTGCTGAGCCAGGCTTTCGGCTTTCTCAGCGGTTTTTGCTTCGGAGTAAATGCGGATAATTGGTTCGGTATTCGATTTCCGAAGGTGTACCCAGCTTTCGGCAAAGTCGATTTTTACCCCATCGATATCGTTTACCTGCTCGTTTGAGTATTTGGCTTTCATCTTTTTCAGAATATCGTCCACATCAATTTCTGGTGTGAGTTCAATTTTGTTTTTCGACATAAAATAATCGGGAAAAGAGGCTCTGAGTTCCGAACATTTCATCTTCTTTTCGGCCAAAAGGGTAAGGAAAAGGGCAATACCAACCATCGAGTCGCGGCCATAATGCGATGTGGGATAAATAACTCCGCCATTTCCTTCGCCACCAATAACTGCATTAACTGCTTTCATTTTTTCAACAACATTCACTTCGCCAACGGCAGCAGCGGTATAAGTTTGGCCGTATTTCTCGGTCACATCGCGCAAAGCACGTGTCGACGAAAGGTTCGAAACGGTGTTTCCTGGTGTTTTCGACAGTACAAAATCAGACACTGCCACCAGCGTATACTCTTCGTTGAACATGGTTCCGTCTTCGTTGAGGATTACCAGGCGGTCTACATCAGGATCGACAACAAAACACACATCAACATTTTCAGTTTTAACTTTCGCGGCAACTTCAATCAGGTTTTGGGTAATTGGCTCCGGTGTGTGGGCAAAATGGCCAGTTGGCTCGCAATTGATTTCAACAATCTCTTCAACACCCAATGCGTTCAGCAGCTTTGGAACAATAATTCCGCCAACCGAGTTCACTGCGTCGACAGCAACTTTAAAATTGGCAGCTTTAATTTTTTCAACATCTACCAATTTCAGGTTTAGCACTTCCTGAATATGAAAATCGGTATAATCTTTCGTTTCAATTTTTCCTAACAAATTGATATCTGCAAAGTTGAAATCTTCTTCGTCGGCTATAGTTAAAATGGTTTTACCTTCAGCATCGTTGAGAAATTCACCTTTTTCGTTAAGAAGTTTCAGTGCATTCCACTGTTTTGGGTTGTGGCTTGCCGTTAGAATGATCCCACCATCGGCTTTTTCGGCCGGAACAGCAATTTCGGTAGTTGGAGTTGATGCCAACCCAATATTTACAACATCGCAACCCATTGCTATTAATGAGTTTACAACAATTGAGCTAACCATTTCGCCCGAAATACGGGCATCGCGGCCAACAACTATCTTTACGTTTTGCTTACCAGCTTTCTGCTGAATGAATGCAGCGTAAGCCGATGCAAATTTCACTATATCGATTGGTGTAAGCCCTTCACCAGCTGCACCTCCAATGGTTCCTCTAATTCCCGAGATAGATTTTATTAAAGTCATAATCCAATTTTTTGCCAAAATTAGAATTTATTTGAACGAGGACAGGAAATGCTAAGCCCAATTTTTCCAAAATCTATTTCATTTACCCTCTTGAGATCTAACATGAAATTAACATTTATAAAACGGCTATAAATTATTGATATAATGAGAAATGATTTTTTGAACAATTAAATGACAATTCTTTTTTTCAGATTTGAAATAAATAACGATTTTTGTTCGGCAAAAAATTGCGTTACAACGCGTTTCAATCTACTTTTGTAGTCTTTTGAGAAATTAAACAATAGTTAAATAACACTAAATTAGAATTCTATGAGCAAAGGAAGTTTTCTAAACGCTTCTATTGGCCGTAAGTTTTTGATGAGTATCACAGGTTTATTCCTTGTGATGTTCATTTTTGTTCACTTGGCATTGAATTTATTATTGATTTTTGATGATTCAGGCGAACTCTTTAACATTGGGGCCCACTTTATGGCAACAAATCCATTGATCAAAATTATGGAACCAGTATTAGCACTTGGTTTTATAGTTCACATCATCTGGTCGTTGGTCATAACATTAAAAAACATGCAAGCTCGTCCAGTTGGTTATGCTAAAACAAATCAGTCGATCAACAGCAAATGGGCTTCGCGTAACATGTTAATCCTTGGCGGATTACTAGTTGTTTTCCTTGGAATTCACCTTTTCAATTTCTTCTTCAAGATGAAATTTGTTGGCGATCCATTGTTAACTGAAGTTACTGTAATGCAAGGAGGTGCTCCTGTTGTAATGGAAAATGCCTATGCATTAGTCGCTGGTCTTTTCAAGACAAACGTTTTTTACAGCATCGTACACATCTTAGGAGGTTGCTTACTGGGTTTACACCTTTCGCATGGCTTCTGGTCAGCTTTCCAAACTATTGGATTAAGCAACGACATTTGGAGAAAGCGTTTATACTGCTTAGCAAATGTAGTTGGGGTAATTTTCGCTGTAGGATTCAGTGTAATTCCTTTGTATTTCATGATTAAATTTTAATCTGAAGATTAAGTACTATGAGTAATATTGAAAACAAAATACCAGCAGGACCTTTGGCCGAAAAATGGTCGAAGCACAAAGCTAACATTAAAGTAGTTAGCCCTGCAAACAAGCGTAAGCTCGATGTAATTGTAGTTGGAACAGGTTTGGCCGGTGCTTCGGCTGCCGCTTCGTTGTCTGAACTAGGTTACAATGTTCATGCATTCTGCTATCAGGATAGCCCACGCCGTGCACACTCTATTGCAGCACAGGGTGGTATAAATGCAGCAAAGAATTATCAAAACGATAACGACTCTGTTTATCGTTTATTCTACGATACAATTAAGGGTGGCGACTACCGTGCCCGCGAAGCCAACGTTCACCGTTTGGCCGAAGTTTCACCACTAATCATTGACCAGTGTGTGGCTCAAGGTGTTCCTTTTGCACGCGAATACGGCGGCTTGCTCGACAACCGTTCGTTTGGTGGTGTGTTGGTTAGCCGTACATTCTATGCCCGTGGACAAACCGGACAACAATTGTTGTTGGGAGCTTACAGCGCATTGAACCGCCAGATTGCAAAAGGTGGCGTGAAAATGTACACCCGTCACGAAATGCTCGACGTAGTAATTAAAGACGGTAAAGCCCGTGGTATTATAACCCGCGACATGGTTACTGGACAAATTAAACGATTTGGCGCCCATGCTGTTGTGGTTGCAACTGGTGGATACGG
>CAZRXT010000256.1:0-1554 GCA_964604035.1 uncultured Prolixibacteraceae bacterium
GCCTCCAATTGATGAGACTTTGCAGCTCAAACTTGAACGTTCAAATTATTCCAACGTAATGTTTACAATGAATTGAGGTTTCTTCAGCTCTTCGGGCATGTCACGGAAATCGGTCTTTTGGAACTGTACCGAACCTGTTGGAACCCCTTTCGAGATGAAATAGTCCTTAAGCAGATTTTCTCTTTGGTCTAGCAGCTGTTTTAACTTCTGATCGGTAATTTCTTTGCCAATTTTCATGATGCAGCGGTTTGCTAATTCGGAGTCGCCATCGCCATCTTTCATGCCAACATAGTTTCTGAATCCGCTATTGTTGTTGTCGAGTTCGCTTGCCAATTGCTGAAGAGAGGTGTTGTCGGCTTTTGTGTCATTGGCTGCAATGTAACTCATCTTTGCTTCGCGAATGGCAATCAGGTTCTTTTCCTCTTCGGGATTGGTTGTTTGAATAAAGAGCAGCGACAATTCGGGTTTTGCAATTGCAATATCAGCAAGCTTATCAAGGTTATCGCGCTGGCTCTGGGTCAAACTATCCTGAAGGTATCCAAATGATATGCGTTTAATGTTTTCCGGATCAACGCTAAACATGTTCCCTATGGCATTGAACGGTGCAGTTGCCGATTTTATCAAAAATTCCTGAGCTGTTTTCCAAATCAGTTTCCCCAGTTTGAATTTAGGATCCGATGGATTGCCTGTTACTGGCAGTTCAAACCCAATTATTCCTTTTCGATCTTTCAAAACATATAAAGCCAGAGGAATAGGGACTTTGTAAGCTGTCGAATCTTTTGTTTTCTTTCCAAATTCGATGTTGTCGATTTTTATCTTATTGTTGTTTCTCAATGTCGATGGGGTCATTGCAAGCTGGCAATCATAGTTGAAAAGCCCTTTCTTTATTGGGCGAGCCAGGTAATATTCGGAATATGGCGAAAAGCTTATCATGTCCATTTTGCTTACTGAACCATCAAAGTCGATATTGCTCATGTTCACCATATCGAAATTCATTTTTCCGTTTAAAGTGCCTGCATTATTTAATGTTACGCTGAAATTCATCGGTATTTTTGTTCCCATATCACTAAAATCCTGCATTTCGAACTCAAGGTTTGTAAAGTCGTATTGGAATGGACGGTTGAGGGTTAAGTCCGAAAAATGAACGTTTCCATTGTTCACTATCAGGTTGTTAATCGAGTAGTGAACAACAGTGGTGTCTGCTGAAATTGAATCTTCGGCAGTCATCATGGTATCCGCAAAATAGGGGGCAAGCAGTTTCATTAAGTTAATTCCATCGGGGGCAACAATGGCTGTAAGTTGCGGGTTGCTGATGGCTATGGTGTCGAATTTGAAATCGAAAGCGCCAAGATTTAGTGAATCTATTTTCACCAATATTTCAGAAGCTGCAAGCACTTGTTTTTCCGACAAATCGTTAACCGAGAAATTATTCACTTTAGCCATTCCAAGCACTTTCACGTTCATTGGGTTTTCCATTTCGCCGGCAATGGTAATGTTGCAATCAACCAGTCCGGTTAGTGCAGTGGCATCCATATATGGTTTCAGGTAGCCCAC
>CAZRXT010000256.1:1654-3904 GCA_964604035.1 uncultured Prolixibacteraceae bacterium
GCAAGTCTTGACATTGGAGAACCGAATCCTGAGTAATTCTTACTGGGCAGTTTCTTTATTAGGCTTATGCACAATCCGGTCGACAAAGCCCATAATCAGATTTTGTATATCGTCGCTATGTTTGCTAATCAGGCTTGTAGCGCTTAATTGCAACAGCGTAGCGAGCAGTTTCATTGTTGTTCCGATCTTGGTCGAGTTCATTATCTTTTTTGATATCAGCCCCGAAATTAATAGTGCCGATGTTTCGATAATGGTTTCGTTTTTGCCTTCGATGTTTAAAAAATTATGCACCGAACTCTTTATCAGGTTGATGGGTTTCAGGCTTTCGTAGGTGACCTGAAAATGTTGTTTCAGCATTTTTCCCTCTTCGGCCTTTTTAATTTCAAGTGCTTTGATTTGCTCTTTCAGTATTTCGGTTGGATTTTGTTTTCCCATCGTTATTAGTCGAGTAGTTGTTTCACTATTGAATTGTTTACAGGATTTTTAACCAGTTGCTTGCGGAAAATTGTAAAAACAAGGGTAAGCAACCCATAAAAACCGGCAACGGCAAAAAAACCATAACAGGCATTGCCCATAACTTTGCCAAGCCACAGGGCAACGGCAATATTGATGAGCGTGAAAAACATTACAGCAAACAAAAGAACGATAATCCATGAAATCAACGTAGAAATTACGTCCGACGACTTATCAACGGTCTTTAGTTTTATCAGTTCAAGGGTTGTCTTGCCATAATTTTCCCCTTTTTCAATCAGTGTTTCAATTAATTCTATTGGCTTTTCCATTTTTTCTGAAAAAAGTTTAATCTACAGATGTTGCGGTATCAGTTTCATTTTGCGGAGCACTGCTTGTTTTATTTTTTGCCGCATCAATTTTCTGATTCAGTTCATCAATCAGTTTCTTTAATTTTTCGTTTACATCATCGGCCAAATCAGATCCTTTTTCAGCCATTTTCCTACGGGTTTCCGATCCCTTATCGGGGGCAAAAAGAACTCCCAGCAAAGCACCAACAGCCAATCCGGCCAACAAACCCACTACAACTTTTCCTGTTCCTGAACTCATAGTTACAATGATTTTGATTATTTCTGAACTATTGCAATATACTACAAACCAAGTGAAGCTACAAGCCACCCAATTGGGTTATTTAATGTCAGTTTTATATGGGGCTAAAAATTCGGTAAGCGTTTTGGGCTTGTTCTTTTTTGCCCAGCGGGTGGTAATTTCGTATTGCTTTTTCATGCTTTCGAAATTGAACATCAGAAAATCTTCCTCGAAATCGGGAATCCATACGTAGGTCTTTGCACCCAGCTCCGGAGCTTCTTTTGCATATTCATTAAGCCGTTTAATAATCCCATTTTTGAGCGAGGGTTCACTGGGAATATCAAAATCGTCGAAAACGCCATCGTCGTCTATTCCAAGAGCCTTTAACTCCTCGCTTATTGCAGTTCTGCTATCTTCTTTTCGGCTTATAATGAACACCTTTTCAACGCCGACACCTCTCTTTTTTTCAAATTGGAGAAGGGCTTTAAATGGAACTTGGTCGTCGCCAACTCCACCGTCGATGTATTCAACATCGGGTATTGTTGTTGCATTTGGAATTCTGGCCGTAGGAAAAACAAAAGGGAAGGCTGTTGAAGCCATCAGTATATCAACAAGGTTTAATGTTGTATCGCTCTCTTCGTTTATTTTACGGCTGCACATTCGGTACGCTATATTCTTTAGCTGCAGCGGTTTTATGGTTGCAATAGATATTGATGTTGTAATTGGCAGATCGCCTATTGAATGGTATCCCAATTTCTTCTCAACAATTTTGGTGTAGAGCTCACGCGCCGGAGATGTGTTAAACGGGAAATGCACATCGTCGAAAGTAAATACGTCGCTGTTCTTAATATTGTAGAGAATCTTTTTGTAGTCCCACCATGTTATTTTTTTGTCGAGTATACCGTTCAGCATAACTGCGTTAAGCGCCCCCGAACTAACCCCCGAAATAAACACAACGTTTTTCAGTTGCCCCATTTTATCCAATTCTTCAAGTAATGCGGCTTCTTGTGGTATACGGGCTGCAGCACCGGTCATGATTATGGCCACGCCGTTTCGTTGAACAGGAGCTGGTGCTTTTTCTGTTTTAGATTCTTTCGTGTATCGAACGGTGATGATTAGTGCAGTTAAAAAGATTACTATAATCGATGCAATCCCAATTTTCTTCATTCAAGACTTATTTTTAAGCAAAAATAAATCAAAAGCCAACAAATA
>CAZRXT010000257.1:0-3891 GCA_964604035.1 uncultured Prolixibacteraceae bacterium
AAAGAAGTAAGAATAACACAGCGAAAAAATATCGAAGTAATGCTCATTCACGAAAAGATGATTCCAGAACCAGTTGCCGTTGCTGAAGAAATAGTAGTAATGGATGCCATGGTAGGTCGAACCGCAATGAAAAGCATGGCAGCTCCTTCGCCAACTTCTGGTTACGCCAATTTCAACACCGAAGATTATTCGGCAATAAACGAGAATGGGTTTAAAAGCGTCAAAAGCAATCCGTTATCAACGTTTTCTATTGATGTTGACAATGCTTCATATTCGAATATCCGCAGGTTTATCAACATGGGGCAACTGCCACCAAAAGATGCTGTAAGAACCGAAGAGATGATTAACTATTTCCGTTACGAATATCCGCAGCCAAAATCGGACGAACCATTTTCAGTCACAACCGAGTATTCAACTTGCCCATGGAACGAAAACAACACACTAATGTTGGTTGCTTTACAGGGGAAAAAGATCGAAAAAGAGAAACTGCCACCATCAAATTTGGTATTTCTGCTCGATGTTTCGGGGTCGATGAACGCACAAAATAAGTTACCTCTGGTGAAATCGGCAATGCGGATGTTGGCACAAGAACTCAGGCCGCAAGATAAAGTATCTATTGTGGTTTATGCCGGGGCTGCAGGAGTGGTACTTGATGCGACTCCGGGGTCGAACAAGAAAAAAATTACCGATGCAATCGACAACCTAAATGCAGGTGGTTCAACTGCGGGTGGCGAAGGAATTAAGCTAGCATATAAAATTGCTGAAGAGAATAAGGTTGAGGGCGGAAACAACCGCATCATTTTAGCAACCGATGGCGATTTCAATGTAGGCGTTTCGAGCGACTCAGAGATGGAACGCCTTGTTGAAGAAGAACGGGGGAAAGGTATTTATGTTACTGTTCTTGGTTTCGGAATGGGGAACTATAAAGACAATAAACTCGAAACCATTGCCGATAAAGGAAACGGAAACTACGCTTACATCGACAATTTACTTGAAGCCAGAAAAGTTCTGATAAAAGAATTTGGAGGAACTCTTTTCACAATTGCCCAAGATGTTAAATTCCAAATCGAATTCAACCCTGCAAAAGTTAAAGGATACCGCTTAATTGGCTACGAAAACCGACTGTTGAACAATGAAGACTTCAACAACGACAAAAAAGATGCCGGCGAAATGGGATCGGGACATCAGGTTACTGCACTTTATGAAATTGTACCGGTTGGTTCATCAACAATAATTGCTGAAGTTGATGAATTAAAATATCAGCAGAAACAGGAAACATCTAAAGTTGATCTCTCGAAAGAACTCCTAACGATAAAAGTCCGCTATAAGAAACCTGGAGAAGAGAACAGCAACTTGATGACAATCCCCGTTTCCGAATCGAAACTGAAATTCGGTAATGCATCAGAAAATATGCGGTTTGTGTCGTCGGTAGCACAATTTGGAATGCTCCTCCGCGACTCTGAATACAAAGGAAACTCAACGGTGAAAAACACAATTGAGATGGCCAAAACGGCAAAAGGAAACGACGAAGAGGGATATGCCGGCGAATTTATCAGACTGGTAGAAACTGCCGGAGCGTTAGGCTTAAAGTAGAATTTGTGCTTCTTATATATTTTGTGTTTCAACGTGTTTTATGGCTAAAAAGAAACCCCGGAAATCTAAACTCCGGGGTTTTACTTTTAATCAAAGAAAAAAACTTTTTATAACCTAAAACACTTATGCGCTAATCTATACAACCCCTTGGGCAAGCATTGCATCGGCAACTTTTACAAAACCACCAATATTTGCACCCTTGAGATAATTTATTTTTCCATCTCTCTTTCCATACACTTTGCAGGTTTGATGAATGTCGCCCATAATAATGTGCAACCTCTTGTCGACCTCTTCGCGAGTCCAGTTGTACCGCATCGAATTCTGCGACATCTCCAACCCCGATACTGCAACACCGCCTGCATTAACAGCCTTTCCTGGGGCAAAAACGATATTTTCATTCAGAAATTCAGAAGCATCGAGCGAGCAACCCATGTTTGAAACCTCGGCAGTGAGAATGCATCCGTTTTTAACCAACTGGCGGGCATCATCAATATTTAGCTCATTTTGTGTAGCACAAGGCATTGCAATATCAACAGGGTGTTCCCACGGTCTTCTGCCAGCAAAAAACTTAGCTCCAAACTCATCGGCATAAGGTTGAACCACATCATTGTTTGTGTTTCTCAATTCAAGCATGAAATCAATTTTATCGCCTTTAATTCCATCTTCATCAAAAATGTATCCATCGGGGCCAGAGATTGTGACCACCTTACCACCAAGTTCATTAATTTTAGATACAGCCCCCCAAGCAACATTTCCAAAGCCTGAAACACCAAAAGTATGTCCTTCAATATCTTTGCCCATTTCGGCAAGCATCTGCTGCACAAAATATACTGCGCCATAACCAGTAGCTTCGGGGCGAATAAGACTTCCACCCCAATTTATCCCTTTCCCGGTAAGAACCCCTGTAAACTCGTTCTTCAACCGTTTATATTGCCCAAACAAATAACCAATTTCGCGACCACCAACACCAATATCTCCGGCAGGAACATCGGTATCAGGGCCAATATGCCTGTAAAGTTCAGACATGAAACTTTGGCAAAAGTGCATAATTTCATTGTCTGATTTCCCTTTCGGATTGAAATCGGAACCACCTTTACCACCGCCCATTGGCAATGTGGTAAGGCTATTTTTAAAAGTCTGCTCGAACCCCAAAAACTTGAGTATGCTAAGTGTAACAGTTGGATGAAACCTAAGTCCGCCTTTGTAAGGCCCAATTGCACTATTGAATTCAACCCTGTAGCCACGGTTTATCTGAACTTCGCCACGATCGTCGACCCAAGGCACACGAAACATGATAACCCTCTCGGGTTCTACAATACGTTCAAGGATTTTTGCCCGTTTAAAACGAGGATTCTCATCATATACATCCCAAACCGATTGAACAACCTCTTGCACTGCCTGATGAAATTCCTTTTCACCCGGAGACCTTGAAATAACAAGGTTCATGAAATCATTTATATTCGCTTGCATGATTGAAATTGTTTGTTTCAACCAAAATTAAGACAAGAAAAGTTGGGATGAAGACTATTACAAGCAAATAATCAAGATCCAGACATTTGAAACAAAGGCGATTAACATTTATTAACACTTATCAAAATATGAGACTTGATATACCTCATGCTTATGGGGCTGAATTTTTCGGTCGGCATTCAGAGGCGTAAGGAGCGTAACATTTTTCCTGTTTAGGTTAGCCAATATTTATGCGTAAAATAAATCCTCCCCAAACTTTTCCGCTTGATCCGAAAAAAGGAATTGTGAAGACAAGGAGTAGAAATGAAAAAAGGAACTCAAATGAGTTCCTTTTTGTGGGCGGTGAGGGATTCGAACCCCCGACCCTCTGGGTGTAAACCAGATGCTCTGAACCAGCTGAGCTAACCGCCCTTGTTGTTGTTAAAAGCGATGCAAAGATAAGTCAATGTTTCAAACTCACAAATAATTTTTGAAAAAAATTGAAGAAAATTTACTCAATAAAAAATGCCGGTTTTCCCGGCATTTCCAAGACTTTCATAAAATATTATTAATGACAGTGTTGTTCAATAATTTCTTGTGCTCGATCCAAAATAGAAGTGTCATCCAACAAGACGATACCTCCATCTGGCCCTGGTTCGATATGGACTCCCTGAGGTTTCCCGGACGTATAATTAGCACCTCCAAAATAATTTCTGACGGTTTCAACTTCCACATTAAACTCTTCAGCTAATTGATGAATAGTGCCGGCAGGCAAACTGTCTTTGATTTTTCGCAGCTCATTGAATGTTATTTTCTTTGTCATGGTACTAAAGATTTATAGATTAGAAA
>CAZRXT010000258.1:0-3890 GCA_964604035.1 uncultured Prolixibacteraceae bacterium
TCATCGAAGTCGATAACCTCGGTTTCCTTTGATTTTACCAATTCGAACTTCCCAGATTGTAGATTGTATTTAGCTCCCTTGTGTTGTCCATCGTAGTAGTGTGAACGTACAAACTTTTGCCAATCCTCTTTAAAACGGGGTTGCAAACACGTTCTGTAGAATAAGAAGACTTTCGCCGGAAGTTGATACAATTGTATCTCGGGGCTGGCCCCAAAATTTGTGAAGTGATACAATGTCAAAGAGGGTAGGATATTGACTTCACGGAATTCGACTAATTGCGTGAGAGCAGAGTCAACGAAATCGAAAATTGCATTGGCAGGCTTGTTATAGTCCGATTTTGCAACACCTTCAGAAAGGCCAACCCCAATTTCATGAAGGTTTCTTTCAACCGTCAAATTCACAAATAATTTGCTTAGTTCCTCGTTACTGCTTTGCATCAAACTTATTTTTCCTTGTAATTGCTGGCACGCAAAAGGAACAAAGTGAATTCGAATGAGTGCTTCCTTTGAAAGTGAAATTCCTTTTTGAAAAAAATGGTGAAAATTAATTAAGGTTCCTGAACCTGTCATAATAGAGTTGTCACGACCACTAAAGAATAATTTGGTTTCCTGTCCTGTAATTCGACAGTAACCAACTTCAGAAGGTTCAACCTCATCGATCATTCCTTTGAAATACTTATTTGTTTCATCAATTTTCCTTTGTCCTTGAAAAGCTGCTTGTGTAACCTTTGAGTTGAGAAAAAAAGCATGCAATTTTCCGCCCCATTTCTCAACGTAGATTTTAGTGATATAGTCGATTAGTTGCAGAATATCCTTTTCAGGGAATTTTTCCGATAGATATTCAAAGGCAAAACCGCCTGCATCGGCAAACGGATCGCCGGTTGGCCTCGTCAGCCATTCGTAGTCAATCGTTTTGTAGGTTTGTTTCATATATCTTGTATTAATGCAGTTATAATTTGATTTGCTATTTTTTTCCACATCTTATTATCGTTGAATCCAATAATCTCATCATTAGAATAGTTCAGCTCCAGCATTTCTTTTACCTTAAATAGAGCATATTGTGTTAAGTCTTCAATATCCCAAAAATGTCCATCTTCTGTGCAATAATTTGTTTCCATAGAGAAATCAGTTTAAAATACTGCTCAAAAGTAGAGGTTTTTTTTAATATTCCAATGAAAAAGAATACTTACGTTGAATTTAAAGAATTTGTTTTTCCCAATCGCATTATCTATTTTCGCATGCAAATTCAATATTCATCTACTCTTTCAAGTAATCGTACCATTTTGGAATTGAAATATGAAAAAGAACAGTTAAGTGTTTTTTTTAATCCATTTCTCAAAAAATGAGGGATGGATTTTTTATTTCTTTTCATTCGTGTCAATCGTTTTGTAGGTTTCTTTCATATATAGATTGCATTTGTTGTTGATTGATTTCTACCCACCCAAAGCCGCTGCTACTCTTCTCGCTTACACCTGCATTCCAGATCATTTTATGAATTTCAATGGGAGCAGTTAGGGTAAAGTCGAACAGGTTGCCAACAATGCGGGTTTGCTGTGGTGTTTCGGGTTTGATCAGAAATCCTGCCCGTTTATATGTTTCGTCGGGACAGAATTGGATTTTTATTTCTGAAATAGATTGTTCCCGGGTGTTCCGGTATTTTTCGGTTAGGTGTTTTACCGATAGCTCACTAAATAAAGCAGCTTCTGGTTTGAGATATTGGGCATTTGCATCTTCTTCGGCTTTATAACTTATCACCCAAGGAGTTTTCAACTTGTAATGCATGGTTTCGGCAAAAATGGGCTCAGCCAGTGCCTCCACTCCGGTCACCTGAAGGTCAATTCCGTTGAATTTATTGCCCAGATAAAATTCCTGTGCCATAAAAAGCCCTTTAATAAAGTTCGAAGCAGCATCGGTTATATCAAAAGCAACATCCAATGTGAGCTGTATTGCTTCTATTTCAAATAGTTTCCGATCTTTCCAAAGTTTGGGTTTTCCAAAGTTGAGTTGCGAATAACAAAATAACTTATAGAGTTTGGTTGGACTGGTGCCATAGCCCTGTTCGTGTAGGAAATGGGCAAAGTCGCGATCGGCCAGTTTCAAAACTTTATAGATCCATGCACTGATGTAATACTGGTAATCCATTGGCAACATGCGTTGCTTTGTGGTACGATTAAAGGTGATACGAAATCTCATAGTGATACGATTTGTTAGTTTACAATTTTATTAATCAGGACTCCAGAAAATCAGGAGTGAGAAATTTATTTTGAATTTTTTTGGATTTTTCTGACAGGAATTGCAGGAATTCATTGTTGCCCATCACTTCTATTTCATCGGCCAATCCTAATACAAAACGGGCAACACCTTCGAGTTTGGCAACAGTTGCTTCAAAAAGATAGTTCCCGTTTGGCAACGGCTTACAAAATTTTTCAGCCAGCGGATATTCTTCAACCAATAAATTGAAAGCCCGTAAGGTCATGGTAAACTCAATAGGATAAATAAGTTCACCGGTGTTACGGAAAACATCGATGGGAAGACACCGATGTTCGTGCTCATGCTTCCAATCTAGCATAGTAAGTTCAGTGTCTTCAATACGTGAAATCTTGAATTGCCTACATGCTTGTTCCTGAATGTCGTAAGCCCAAAGCAAATTAAATTCGTGCTTAAACTCGAAAGGTTCCACCAATCGGTTTTTAATGGTATAACTGTTTCCCGATGCATAGTTTATAAGCAGAATCTGCTTTTTCTGGGCTATTGCTTTTTCAATGTTTTTAAGAATTTCCGACTCCTGTTTTTTTATAACAGCCGATAATAACTGATCGTTATTAAATAGCTTGATCAATTTCCGGGCAAGACGAGCTGAAACTGGAAGCGAGACATCCAATTGTTTGATGGCTTTCACAATTAGCCAGGCTTCTTCTTCGCTAAAGTGTAGGAGATTGGCCAAAACTTTGTTCTCTGTGTTTAATATATCGATCCAGTATTGTCCTTCTTTTTGCTGAATATCAAAGCATGAGTAACGCAAAAGTTTTATGTATTCATAAAAGGTGCTGTCTGTAATATCAAGATATTCAACACATTCATTTTTCGATCGAGGAAAGCTGATATTGAGATACAAGATTAGTTTTAGAATGCGTTCGATTTTTGAGGATTCCTTTTTCATTACAAAAAGTTTGATTGCCACTAAATTAGTAATATGATTTAGTATTTATGACAAAAAATGTGAAGAATTATGAAAAATTAGTTGTTGGTGTAAGTTGCATCCCATTTTATACCAATTGTATTTATATTTTAGTCCAAAGACAAAATATAAATTACAATGGTTAATGCCGATGCTACATGAATATAGTCCAATAAGACGAAGTCGCAATTGGACTATAATGAATGTGCAAGCGGTATTAAACGAAAAGAAACGTTATTGATCGTTTTTCCATCTAACCCTAAACCAATTAACCTGCGACACTCTTTGCGTTCCTGTTCCACATCCCAAAATGTTCTTATGCCACGCTGTTGCCGGGCATGAAGTTCCGGAGTTTCACTATCACCTCAAAAATTGTCTCAGTGGGTGAAGGCAAGAGTACATTCCTTGTGTACCCTTGCCATAATTGGATTCATCACAAGAAGCAGGGGAAGATTGCTTTCATGAACGGTTAATACTCTGTTTATGAGCAGACACTTAATAGTCAACAGGCGACAAATCAAAGACTTGTATCGAAAATCGTTACTAATTTTTCCAGCCAGTTTCTAGTAACGATTTAGTAACGGAACTTTGTCGTTTTCTGGCTTTTTTACGGCTTTCAGTTGTCTGGTATATACAAAAAAAAATCCCGTAAAACTTAGATTTTACGGGATTTGTCTTAATTATTCTGCCATTTGTCTTTGGCTTCACGCGGA
>CAZRXT010000259.1:0-3884 GCA_964604035.1 uncultured Prolixibacteraceae bacterium
TCGAACCCTCGACCCGCTGATTAAGAGTCAGCTGCTCTACCAACTGAGCTACGAAACCGAGGCCACAAAAATAGAAATAATTTTCTTGTTGTATCCGCAAAAAATCAAGTTAAATGGAAATAAACTTCATTTTTCACCTTAAATTTGTGCCGGTTTGTATGCTAAAAATTAGAATTCAAACGTTTAGGTTAGGTATTTCGAAATGCATTTTTTTTCGAAAACATTTATTTACACATTAAAGAACATTGAAGTTTTAATTTAAACTAATAGAAAATGAAAAAATTCATTCACACATCGTTGAAAATCTCATTGATGCTTTTGGTGGTCGTTTACTTTTCATCGTGTCAAAAGTATAAACGTGAAATTGAAAGCTTGAACTCGTCGAAAGATAGTATCCAACAGGTTGTTGAGGGCAAAAATCAACAGATTCTCGATTACGTTGGTTCTTTAAACGATATTCAGAATAATCTGGATTCAATCAAAAGGGTTCAGAAAATATTAACTGTGAACCTTCGTTCGGGCGAAGTGTCAGAAACAGATAAGGAACAGATTATTAATGATATCGCGTTGTTGAACAACATGATTAATGAGAATAAAAAAACCATTGAATCGCTTCAGCATAAGCTTAAGAAATCGAACCTTAGGAACACTGAACTTGAGCAGATGATCAAAAATTACATGGTTCAGATTGAAGAAAAAGATGCCGAAATAATTGCATTAAACGATCAACTAGAGAAAATGAAAATCAATATTTCTGAGTTGAATTCAAAAGTTAATGAGCTTGCCGATGAAAGTCAGAAAAAGTCCGAAACGATCAAACAGCAAAAAGACGAAATGAACGTTGCTTATTATTGCTTCGGTTCGAAAGCTGAATTGATCGACAACAATGTGATCGAAAAGGCAGGTGGTTTTGTTGGATTGGGGAAAACCTACAAAATGAAGTCTGATTTCAATAAGAAATATTTCAACAAGGTTGATGTTCGTGAGTTTTCGCAAGTTTTATTGTCGGTAAAAAAAGCTGAACTCATTACAACACACCCCGATGGTACGTTCCATTTTACTGGAAACGAAAAGAGTGTTGAGAATTTAGTTATTGATCAGCAAAACGAATTCTGGAGTGCTTCAAAATATTTAGTTATCCTTGTTGATCCTAAATAGGTTATAAGCTAAAATATAAAATGATGCAGGCTCGAAAGGCCTGCATTTTTATTTTACTTTCAGAATCATAATACCTGTTTGTTTCTTATTGTCAGCCAGATATTCGGAAAGGGGTTTCTCCGAAATCATCACTTTTTTGTAGTCCGACGAGGCATGAAGCAGATGAATTCGCCCGTTTTCTTTCACTAGAATTCCTGTATGACTAATCTCCAAGCCGGTCATGTTCGTTGTAATTCCAACAATCATGCCTTCTTCTAGCTTACTTTCCATTTCAGAAATATTTTCCTTAGGAATGAAGAAAAATTCCTTTTCCGATATTTTCTTTTCTTGTTCGGCAATGACAGGTATTAATGTTGAGTCGTTTTTTAGCTGTTTGTAATATTCAGGATGCGTGCTCATGAAATTGGCATGTACATTAAATCGAATTCCTCCAAGTTTTTGAGTTACATCAACAATAAATCCTTTGTTTGAATTATCTGAAATCCAATCGGTAAAGTAGTGAAGCCGACTGGTGTAGCCATCTAAAATTCCATTGCGGTATCTGATTTTTTCCAGTATTTTTTGAAAATCGACAAAACTTCTGTTTTCCGAAGAGCAAGTGTTTGTAAGGGCTAAGCAGTTTTCGACAAATGTAGTACAGTCGAGCTCGCGTAAGTTAATTATTAACAATTCGGTATCTCCAATTTCCAGAGTTTTGCCAATATATGGTGTGCCAACAAATGAACGAGCAATGAGAGCCAACGCTTCTTGTTTGGTTTCTATCTCCTGATTGTTTGCAAAAGCCATCTTCTGAAAGAATAGAACCGAATCTTCGCGGGTGTAAATAACTTTTGATCTGGTTTCATTTGAGCATCTTGCAATAGACGAGATGAAGAAAAATAGCATTGTTGCTATTAAATATGTTTTATACATGAGCCTGTTATTTTGGCTGTAAATTACGAATTTATATTTCTGGAGACAAAGATTTTATTTGTCCTTCTATTCTATTTTTGTTTAAGTGATAGAAAATCAATGTCATGTGTGAAGTGTTATTTGCTGAAATAAGGGTTGCTTTTTTATTTTAAATGATGTAATTTATTGTTGAGTTTTTGCAGCAATTCATGGGCGAAAGGGGATAAGGGGGAGTAGAAGAATGTTGTGCTGTTGAATAGGAATTTTTCAATCACAATTATATTGCTTAATCGGAACACTATGAGAAGTTTACTTGTTTTGTCTTTGCTTTTTATTGTTGCAAGATCCTTTTCTCAAAATGAAAAATTAGACATCTATCATCTTGCTTTTAATGACCTTTCTAAGATGAAAGTTGTGTCTGCTTCAAAAGTAGAGCAAAACATTGGCGAAGTGCCAACTACAATCCGGATAATCAATTCTGAAGAGATTAAAGACAAAGGCTATTTTACGTTGGAAGAGGTTTTGTCTGATTTGCCCGGATTCCAATTTCGAAATATTTTAGGAATTAACAGCTATGTATTTCAACGCGGAATTCCGAACCAGAACAACCTGACATTGATTCTTATTGATGGTGTTCAAATTAATGAACTAAATTCAGGTGGTTTTTATGCCGGAGGTCAGTTTAATCTTGCAAACATCGAGAAGATTGAGGTTGTTTATGGCCCATCGTCGGTTGCATGGGGAACCAACGCTGTCTCTGGCATTATCAACATTATTTCGAAGAATGCAAGGAACAACATGAGCGAATTGCATGCTTCCGTTGGTGGTTTTGAAACAACCGAGGCCGATTTTGCATATAGCCACGTTTCAAAAGACAAAGGTTTTGCCGTACGAGTTTCGGGAATGGTGAAAAATAGCGATAAGGCAAATCTGAAAGGCGCCGAAGGAGATAATAACTGGACCGATTTGATGGACAACTTTGAAACCGACTACAATATTGGGCTCAAAGCCGAAACTAAAAACCTAACTTTTGGCGTTAATTATTTGCAGAAAAAAACATCTACTGCAACCTTTTTCAAATCGGTTGGAACAAATTATCGCGATTATGGAACTCTCTGGAATATTAGGTTTATTAATACTTTCCTGAAATTTAACAAACAATTTTCCGACAAGCTGAGTCTTTCGTCAATGGTCTACAATCGAAACTCAACGGTACTGAAAAACTCGGTTTACTATGTGCTCGATACGGCTCAGGTTGGTTATTATAGGCCCAATAATCTTACAGGTCTCGAAAATATTCTCAATTACACGGTAGCAGAAAACCTTTCTTTAACGGGTGGTTTAATTTTTGAATATGAGCAGCTTGCAAACGGCCCATCAATGACTTATAGTACATCGCCAAATGTAAAGCCCCCAACTCCTCTTAAGCCCGAGATGAAAGGCGATTTTTTGGCAAGTGTTTTTATTGAACCACGTTACCGTTTGTTTAAAACCCTGTTTTTATCGGGTGGCTTAAGGTTCGATCAAAGTACGGTTTATGATCAGGTACTTACGCCTCGTGTTGGAATGAGTTACCTGTTTGGAAAACACCTTTTACGTTTGTCTTATTCTGAGGCTTTCAGGGCGCCAAAACCTTGGGACTACTCCGATGGAAAAGGGAACAGCAATCTTTTGCCCGAAAAAATGCGATCGATTGAAGCTGCCGTTTCAATCTTTGTTAATCAGAATTTGAATGTAAATGTTGTAGGATACAAAAATGAGTTGGTGAATGGCATTGTAAAAGAATTGCTTCCAGAAGGATATCGTTGGGGGAACACCGGAGTTATTGAAACAAC
>CAZRXT010000260.1:0-3882 GCA_964604035.1 uncultured Prolixibacteraceae bacterium
CTTGTGCCGAAAGGCTCATGTCGCCAATTTCGTCGAGGAAAAGCGTGCCACCTTCAGCTTGTTCAAACTTACCTTTTCGTTGTTTAATGGCCGATGTAAATGCTCCTTTTTCATGACCAAACAGTTCGCTTTCTATTAACTCGGAAGGAATTGCGGCACAGTTCACCTCAATAAACGGTCCATTTACCCTGTTGCTTAAATCGTGCAACCTACGTGCTACCAATTCTTTGCCAGTTCCATTTGCACCAGTAATTAAAACCCGGGCATCGGTTGGTGCTACTTTATTAGTCATATCAAAAATCTTCTCAATGGCTTTCGATGCGCCAACAATTGAATATTTTGAATTGACTTTCTTTCGAAGAATTTTTGCTTCAGATACCAAATTCGATTTATCCATCGCATTGCGGATGGTAATCAAGAGCCTATTCAAATCGAGGGGTTTCTCAATGAAATCGTATGCACCTTTTTTTATTGCTTCAACAGCGGTGTCAATATTTCCGTGGCCCGAGATAATCACAACGGGTGTGTCGGGGTGTATTTCAATTAATTGAGGAAGAAGTTCAAGCCCGTCAACTTCGGGCATCTTTATGTCACAGAGAATAATGTGGTATTCATTACTCTTTACATGCTCCAGCGCTTGTTTAGCGTTTTCGGCCACATCAACCTGATATTTTTCATATTCAAGTATCTCTTTCAGTGTGTTACGGATAGACCGTTCGTCGTCAATCACTAATATTTTTGACATAAAATACCTTTCTTAGGTTAGATTTTGACTAAATATATTCTTTAGTCACGTTGAAATTAAAGGTTACAAATTTAATATTTAGTATTTAAACCACTATTAAAAATGAGCAACACAAAAAACGTTCTTTTTAATTAATTATTTGAATTTTTTAGAATTGAAATGGGTAAATGCACTATTTTTGGAGCTAAATTGAAAATTGATCATGTTCGATAAGGAGATATACATTAGTCGCCGTAAGGTGTTGAAAGAGAATATAAAACAAGGTGTGATTTTGTTTTTTGGGAACGACGAAACACCAATGAATTACCCCGACAACCCCTATCATTTTAGACAACACAGCTCATTTTTGTATTATTTCGGGCTAGATTATCCTGCTTTGTCAGCATTAATTGATCTCGACAATGGTACCGAAACAATTTTCGGTGAAGACCTTTCAATTGATGACATTGTTTGGACAGGTAAATTGCCAACTATTAAAGAGATGAGTGAAAAGTCTGGTGTTCAAGATGTTTTACCAATGGTGAAATTGTACACTATTCTGCGCGAAGCAACTGCATCTGGTCGTAATATTCATTTTTTGCCTCCTTTCAGGCCTGAAAACAAAATCAAACTATTAAAACTTCTCAATATTCGCCCCGACCAATTTACATTGAAGTCTTCTGAAGAGCTGGTGAAGGTTGTTGTTAGTCAGAGAGAAATAAAGAGTGATGTTGAGATTGCTGAAATCGACAAGGCTGTGAATTGGACTGTTGATATGCATGAAGCTGCAATCAAATATGCCCGACCAGGCATGCTTGAATCTGAAATCTCGGCACTTGTTACTAAAATACCTCTCGAACGACAAGGAACACTTTCGTTTCCGGTTATTGCAACAGTTAAGGGCGAGGTGCTTCATAATCATTATCATGGCAATACATTAGAGAAAGGCCAGCTTTTTCTTCTCGATGCCGGTGCTGAAACACCTCTTCATTATGCTGGCGATTTAACTAGCACATTTCCAGTTTCTAAGAAGTTTACTAAGAAACAAAAAGATTTCTATCAGCTTGTTTTAAATGCACATTATGGTGCTGTTTCACTATTAAAACCAGGTATTCCATTCAAGGATGTTCATTTAGAAGCATGCCGAATTATTTTTGAAGGGTTGAAAGATTTTGGGTTGGTAAAAGGCAATACCGAAGATGCGATCCACGAAGGGGCGCATGCAATGTTCTTTCCAACTGGGTTGGGGCACATGATGGGGCTCGATGTTCACGACATGGAAGATCTTGGTGAATCTCATGTTGGTTACAACGGAGAACCAAAAAGCTCTCAGTTTGGATTGAAATCTCTTCGTCTTGCAAAAGAATTGAAATCGGGTTTTGTAATAACTGTTGAGCCCGGTATTTATTTCATTCCAGAATTGATTGATTTGTGGAGTTCTGAAAAGAAGCTAAGTCAGTTTATCAATTATTCAAAAGTGAAAAAAATGATTGGCTTTGGAGGTATCAGAATTGAGCAAGACTATTTAATTACCAATGATGGTTATCGCTTATTAGGACGAAAAAAGCCAATGGAAATTGATGAAATTGAGTCGTTAAGATCTTAATTAGTCTTCGTTTAGCCAGGTTTCGAGTAGCATATACACATCTGCTTTTTGTTTGTATTGCATTGAGGCAATGCGGCTTTTGTGTGAACCTTTGGGTACAATTATTTTTGTTGCTTTACTCTTGGGTTTAATCATAGGCCCGGTTGCCGTCCAAGGGTCATATTCACCGTAAATCATCAATACATGTTTGCCATCTTTCTGTAAAGATTTTTCGATGAATTTTGAACTCTTTTTATTGAATTTGAACGAACTGTTTTCAGGTAAAAACAGCTTACTAAGATAGCCTTCAGCATCCTTAATTTTCAGATAAGGAATCAATGGTTTTACATCATAACCGTAATATCCAATCTCTTTTGCCGCTTGTACAAAAAAAGCTTTAATAGGTTCAATTCCTTGTATTGAGAAATAATCTGGATCACAAATCTTAATCAGGTGCTCAAATTTTTTGTGAATATTATCGCCAGAGGCAGGTATGTCGGTACAACTTGTTCCCCATTGCCAAAATGCGAATTCATATTCAAGTACACAGAAATCAAGTATTTCATCTTTGGATAATCGGAATGTATATCCTTTTGCATGAATCAGGCTGTCGAGTAGTGGCTGAATGGAGTCTCTTTTGATAAGAATCTCTTTCTGGAATTCAGTTATCTTGGTACGGCAATCAGCTGATCCTACAGTGTTGAGGAATTTTTCATGTCGTTCATCTTCTACTCCAAAGTTTAATGGCGCAACATAAGGCACCCAAATATCAGCATCGTTAGGGTAAAATGCCTTGTAAGCAAGTGTGTTGTGGCCGCCTTTGCTAATCCCGGTTGCAACCCATTTATTATCATTGTTGTAGATGCGCTTGAATAGTTTTAATATCAAATGAAGGTCAGCGCATTCATTTTCAATGGTCAAATAATCCCAGTTGGGGCTGTTTGGCATCGATTTTCCAAAATAGCGGTGTTCAACAACAATTTGGTTTGCATCAAGAATTCTGCTTAATTCGTTAACGTAGGTAGGTTTTATTGCGTAATCGGCACTATATCCTTCGGTTACAAAAATCACCGGACTATATTTATTGAAATCTGATAATATTACCCGTTGAGTAAACTTCCCTGCGGCCGGATTTCCATGGTCAAGATATTGATCGATAAGAATTTCGTACGACTCTTTAAAGAATGGATTTTGAGCAATTTTTTGAATTGACTTAACTTCGGGAAAAGACTTAATTTGATTGTATAAGTCGCTTTCTTGTGCCGATAATTGAAGTTGTAGTACAATTAGTAATAATACTACCCATATATGTTTCCCAAAAACTAAGAGTTGTTTCATCTTAAAACCTTTTAAATCCAAGCACAAGTTAAAAAAAAATGAATGACAATAATTATACAATCGTTAATTCTTTTCCAACCTTAATGAATGCCTCAATTGCTTTGTAGAGATGATGTTGAGTGTGTGCAGCCGAAAGTTGTACTCTAATTCGTGCTTTTCCTTCAGGCACTACAGGGTAAACAAAACCTATAACATATATGCCTTCCATGAGGAGTTTGTTGGCAAATTTAATAGC
>CAZRXT010000261.1:0-3861 GCA_964604035.1 uncultured Prolixibacteraceae bacterium
CGAAAAGAAAAGTTTGCTTGGGTCAACTGAGCAGACTAAAAAGCTGCCGAAATTTTAAAGTTGAACATCCTTCCTGTAAGTTTATCGGCGACCCCATGATAATTACCTTCAAAATCGGCAATAAAAGTGTACGACGAAACATTTTCAATATCGATCATGTTCAACACCTCAATACTTGCGCTAAGATCCTCAAACTTGTCCAGAAACTTCAATTTCGTCAGGTTCTTTCCATCGCTGACTAACAATCGTACAAAGCCTATGTCAACACGTTTATACGACTCCATTGTTGCTGTCTGAGTCCATCGTTCGCTTCGTGGCAAACCAAAAGGGATACCAGTAATGTAGTGGCCTGTCAGGTGCATTTGGTAGGCTGGCAATCCCGGCAAATAATCCTGAAAAAACATGCTGAATTTAAACCGCTGATCATTTGGACGGCGAATCCAGCCATGACCATCACCTTCAATATCTTCCATTGTTTTCATTAGTGATGCACTAATCCACGACTGAGTGCCACTAACAAATTCTCCATTCACCTTAAGGTCTAAACCATAAGCATATCCTTTGGAAATCAGATTCGAAAGATAACGGATACGAACATTTTCATATTGATATGGGATCAGATTCTTCATCGATTTGTAATACGTCTCGCCTGTAAAACGGAAAGGCCTTCCCCAGCTATCAAAAGTAAAATCGACACCAGCAACAGCCTGGATTGAATATGGAGTTTGAATTTTAGGGCTGATATTTCCGTATAGATCTTTCAGTTCGCGGTAAAAAGGAGGCTGATGGTACCATCCAAACGACAACCGAGTAATTACATCGTTTCGGCCACCAGTTTTTAACGAAGCCGAAAACCTTGGACTAACAGACAGCTTATTGGTGTAAGTAGAATAATGAGCCCTTACACCACCCGTAAACATTAAATAACCGATACCGAGAGGTACAGAATAGGAATCTTGCATAAAAGCAGTATAACGTTGCTGAACCAGCGAAGTATCGGTATTGAAAATGTAGAAAAGATTAATTTGGCTGTTTGATGAAGGCAAAGAATAACCGGCAGAATCGCGGTACTGCCACTCTTTGGTCCTATCTTCAATCATTTCGTGCTTGGCATTAACACCCCAGTTAAGTATGTTATTTTCAAACTTATACTGACCTTGATGATCGGCACACAAAACAGTAGCATTAAGAAAATTCCGCCCATGTTCATGATAAAAGCCAACAGCAAGGTTTGCAATACTATCATCCTGATTAACTGTACCTTCACCACCAACTTCATTAAAAAAGTAGTACCCAATTATATCATAAGTTTCCTGTTCCGCAGTTGTATAAGCCGAAGCTGTTAAGCGTGCCGAAAAATCTTTAGAAGGCTTGTATTCAACATTTAAAGCCCCGTTATATGTGGTATAACGGTCAACTTCTTTTCCTTCGAAATAAATGTTCAATCGTTGTTGATCGTTGAACGTGCCTGTACTTGAAGAAATAGAATCGGGAATAAAATTATACTCGTTTGATGAGGCCGTTGCAAGAATACCAATCTCGAATTTTGGAGAAGGCGCATAAGTAAAATAACCCTGAAAATCGATGAACGAAGGGTCATAAGTTCCTTTGGCATCGAGTGTTCCCAACAAAAACTTAAACGACTTATAACGAATACCCATGTTATAGGTAAGCTTTTTATTTGCACTTGCATTTTCAACCTGAACTTTAGCTCCCAACAAGCTAACATCGGCCGAAGCACTAAACTCTTTAGGTCGGTTGTATTGTATATCGAGCACCGAAGACATCTTATCGCCATATTTCGCATCGAACCCTCCGGCCGAAAACTGAATGGATGAAACCATATCTGAATTTACAAAACTCAGACCTTCCTGCTGTCCCGAACGGATCAATGAAGGACGATAAATCTCAATTCCATTGACATAAACAAGGTTTTCATCAAAACTACCACCACGAACAGAATATTGTGTACTCATTTCGTTACTAGCAGTAACACCTGGCTGTGTTGCAATTACATTCTCCACACTGCCCATTCCTGTTCCAGGCAATGCGCTTATCGTTTTCGGGTTAATTTTCACAACATTGCCCGAAGTTTGCCGGTGATTGGTAATAGTAACAGCATCAATTTCCTCCGACTTAATTGACAAAGTAACATTAAGCTCAACAGATTGCTCCGAAACCAGATTGAGTTGCTTTTCAACTACATCGTATCCAACCATTGAATAAACAACACCAACTTCACGACCAGAAGGAACGCGCAAAAGGTATTCCCCCTTTTTGTTTGTTGTTGTTCCAAACGGATAATTGCGAATACTAACATTAACCGTCTCAACTGGATGCCCGTTATTATCGGTTACAACGCCATAAAGTGTTGCATTGCTGGTTTGCGCAGATACATTAAAACATTGAAATTGAGCTACAATTATCAATAAGAAGAAAAAATATAAAATTCTGTTCATCGCAAGCAAAAATAATATTTCATTCGTATAAATAATTTGTTTTTTTAATTCTCGAACAACCTGTCACCTTCAAACAGAAGAACAGATATTACTTATTTAAAATCATTTTGAGCTAGTTACTTTATTCTCTTTTGGAATCGACGCTGATATATAAAAGCAAATCACAATTTTAAGTCCATAAGTACGTTTCTTGACTTATTAACGTTGAATCGACAGTTCAATTGTGCTAAGACAAAATAGTTATCGATATTTTTCATTAAGAAAGAAAATATTAAAAACAGATACTTTTATTCTATCTACAATAAATCTATATTTGCAAAAAAATACTTATAAATGCTTGTTAATCTGCTACTAAAAGGATTATTAATTGGTTTTATGGTTTCATTGCCCATTGGACCAATGGGTATACTAATTATTCAACGAACCGCAAATTCAAATTTCAAATCGGGTTTCTTTACCGGTTTGGGAGTTGCTTTTTCTGATATTGTATGGGCCAGTTTTGCGGGAGTAAGTGTTTCTTTTATTATTTCTTACATAAGAACATATCAATCGTACGTGCAAATTTTTGGGGGAATAATACTAATAATTTTAGGGCTATCAATTTTTTTCTCACACCCTGCCAATGATCTTGAAAAATTTAAACGAAGAGGAACCAGTTCGCTCCAGAGCTTCATAACAGCCTTGTTAATAGCACTATCGAACCCTACTGTAGCCTTAACTTATATCGCCATTTTTGCAGGTACAAACACTGTTTTAAGTTTTGGAAACCCTTTGGAATTCGTATCTTTTATTTCAGGCTTCTTTTTTGGAGCCTTAGGTTGGTGGACTATTTTATCATTAACAATTAATCATTTCAGGCATCACCTTAATCTACGTATTTTATGGTGGTTTAATAAAATATCGGGGTCTATTATTATTCTTATCGTTGTTGTATCTACGATTATCATTTTAGTAAAAGGGAATCCAACCATTTAGTTTGACATTTTGCGGCAAGGAATATTTTTAGATAATAAAGCATAAACATCGAATCTCAAAAAAAATCTCAAAAAAATTTCCTCTGGCAATATTTTGTTAATTCACTAAACGGTTCATCCAAAATAAATTAAGAGAAGCACCGCCAACAAAGAGAATTTTGAGAAAATAAAAATCAAAAAAAGATGCAAAAACATTTGGAGTAGAAAAAAATACTTGTACTTTTGCATCGCTTTTGAAAACAAACGGGGCACACAAACTCAAGAGTTAGACGGAAGCAACCCAACAAAAAAACGACAAACGTTCAAAAAATATTGACTCAGTAGCTCAGCAGGTAGAGCACATCCCTTTTAAGGATGGGGTCCTGGGTTCGAATCCCAGCTGGGTCACAAAAAAGAGAGCAACTGCTCTCTTTTTTGTTTTTATCTCC
>CAZRXT010000262.1:0-3843 GCA_964604035.1 uncultured Prolixibacteraceae bacterium
AATCTGAGTTCAAAGATTCATTATTCGAGCCCAAAAAATGAGAATTTGAGCTTAAAGAACCGTTATTTAAGCTCAAAGAATGAAAGTTCGAGCTCAAAAAGTCAATATTTAAGCCCGTAGAGCCATTCTTCGAGCTCGAAAATTGAAAATTCAAGCCCAAATATTCATTATTTAAGCTCAAAGAACGACAATTCAAGTCCAAATAATCGTTCTACGAGCTTATTCCGAAGGCTTACGAAGCGCCCTAATCGTTGAAAAGTTCGGCAAGAGAACCAAAGAAATCCTGATCCCAGCCATCAGAAATATTATCAAAAGCATCGTCGGGGATATTTTCCTGACGAAGTTCTACGCTAGTTCCACTTTTATCAGAATGAAGCTTAATTGTCACTTCCGATTCCAGGTCTTCGAAATACCAAACCTGCTTCACCATCTTATCCATTTCAAAGGCAATGTTCCGACCAGTAATTGAACCATCCCACATCGAGAATTCGGTATTTGGTTCGGCTTTATAAACGGCCTTGTCGCCGGTCCATATTTCAATCATTATCTGATTGGTAAGAGCATTGTACACATCGGCTGGCGATGCATGTAGCTTGTAGTATTTCTTAAGTGATTTCATTTCTTTCTTTTGTATTATGAGCATCAAACTTTTCGGGTGCAAGTTACAAACAAAGCGCAAGAATTTAGAGCTTATACGATATCCCAAGGGTGAAAAATTCTTTCACTTGCAACCGTGGCCCTTTTTTCTCTACCTCAACCCCATTCTCATTTTTGGTCCAAGTCGCCTCCACATCTTTATCGTACACAAGATGAAAATTGACTTGTGTTGTAATAAACTGATTCACCTTAAAATCTATAGATGTTTCACTGTCGAAGTCGGGCATTTTCAGGAACTGCCAATTGCCATTACTGTCGTTGCCATAGTTCAGGAAGATGGAGTTTTTTGTCTTTACCGAAACATTTTCAAAAACCGATTTTGAAAAGTCGAACTTGCCCGAAATACCAAAGCGGCTATGCCTTGTCTGGCCTTCGCTAAGTCCGTAAACTGTTTCGTCAACTTTAGGGTTGGTTACGTAAGTTGTTTTTAGCGAAAGTGGCGAAAGGAATGCCGAAAGATCTTTCCCCGGTTTAAAATCTAACCCGGCCGAAAAAGTAAGGTACGCCGGAGATAAAAATGCCGACGATGGCTCAGCCACATAATTGCTTTTATAACCTATGAAAAGTTGGGTTTTAAAGTTTGCTTCGGCACTATAATACCATTTTTTAAAGGCAGAATAGCCCAAACGAGAGTTGATTTGAAATGCATCGGTATTTTTATACAAGTTCCGAAGAGGCTTCTCATTTACATCGGGAACATAATATATCAACCCAACTTTTGCATCCCCATAACTCTCCCACTTAAATTTATCTTTCGAATACTTTACTTCGTAATACAATGTTGTAAGAGCAGATGCCGACGATTTACCACCCTGCGACCAATAATCGTTGATATAAGTTTGGGTAAAACCAGAATATGCTTTCCCCTGCAATTTCCACGGGCTAATTTTTGGCGTGCGGGTTTCTACTTTCCGAAGTTTCAAATCTATCCTCGCCATAGGTGTAATCTTATCAACTTCAAGTGTTTTCTTTGTTGTAAGGCGGGCAAGGCTAACCGACTCGTCTACAAGCATACGCACACTTTTACGGTCAATATTTTCGATACGGATACCAATTGAATCATTTGCTGAATTCTTAAGCCAAATCCATTTGAAATTTGCGGCTGAATTTTGCATCGGAAAAACATACTGCTCGCTAAAAAGATTGTAGATAGTCAGATCGTTAGGCAACTGATCGACATACGAAATAAGCGATCCAATATTTTGCCTGAACTGCTGATCGACCAGATTACTAAGAGAATCGTTGTAGCCGGTGAGGGCTTCCGAATTTCGTTTCGATATATGATCAAGGTATGCTTCCTGCTCTTGGGCAACAAGCCGTTGTATGTAATTCTCGCGAAATAAGTTGCTCACCGAATCGCGATAGTTCTGAATCAAAGCCTGATTGTACTCTTTCCGCGCCTTTTCGAGATATGCTAACCCCATTTCCTGAACCTGATTCCTCAATTCTTCATTATTTTCCAACTCAGGGTTCGCAAACATCAACATCAAACTGTCGGGAAAAGTAATGACCGAATCTTCGAGCATCGTTTCAATGTTGTCGGCGTGAATAAGAGGTATGCGCGAGTACATTCCGGCAAACTGATCTTCGGGGACAATGATTGAAGTTAAGGGGAACTTCTCTTTCACATCGCTCTCAATTTGCTGGAGCTTTTCGCTCTTCTCCTGTTCGCTGGTGTACCCTTGAATTGCTGATGTTTTACGCACCCTCGAACTTCTTTTCTGCCGCAAAAGAGGCCTTGAAGCACTAAGGTCCTTTCTGAGTCCATCAACAACTGAGTCGATAGGCGAATTTTCGATGTAATCGATCAGCTCTATCAACCGGTTATAACTTGCGGTGTCGGCAGGAACCCACTCTTTGCTGTTTAATATTTTTCGCACCTCACTAATCTTCATCTCGATTGTATCGTTCAGAAAGCTTTTTTCTGACTTCAAAGCATTGGCCTGAAAAACAATAACGAACAACAGAAAGATGAACAATATACTACTCCTCAAAATTCCCATATAAATCAACTCTGACTAAAAATAACTACACTAAAAACTTATTCGATCACAATTTATTGCCATTGAGAAAAGGGGTTTTTCGAAAGCCAGAAGTTATAGTACTTTACTTCGGTACTCACTTCTTCCTTTATCCAATGCGGTTTTTCGAAAGGTTCGTCTTCCGATTCCAGCTCAATTTCAGCAACAATTAGGCCATTGTTCTCCCCATGAAAAACATCGATTTCCCACAATTTCCCGGCAAAATTATAGTTGTAGCGGGTTTTCTCAACCGTATTGCCTTCGCACATTTTCATCATCAGCGAGGCATCGGCAACAGGGATCTCGTATTCAAATTCGTCGCGGGTTATTCCCTCCTGATTTCCTTTGATGGTTATAAAGGCTTTGTCTGCGGCAATTCTTATCCTGATTATTTTTTTGTTGTCAATTGTAAGATAAGCCTGGCACATCTCAACCGGATTGCCCTGTTTCCCCCACCCTTCTGCGTCAACTAAAAACTTCCTTTCAATTTCCTTAGCCATTATATCTTAATTAAATCTCTTATTTCGATAAAATTATTTTCGAGCCGAAACATATTCTCGGCCATAAACTGAAACATACGTTCCCAATCAGAAATCCGATGAATATCAACACCTGTTAGTTCGGTATAAATATGGCAAATGTCCTGCCCCGTTTCGTTTTGGTGCGCAAAATTCCAGATTAGGCCATCATCAAAACCTTCTTCAAGAATAATACGGTACATTTCAATTTTTTCGTATTGCTGAAGCCGTTTTTCTTCGTCACGATGATTGATTTCAAGAATTACCCTAACGCCATTTCTGTCGGGATCGAATTTCAAATGAACGCAACTCACTTTTGTGTGGTGCAACATCCAATGTTTTCGCCTTTCGCTCCGAAAAGACAACCTACTGGAATACAAAGAGAATGCTTCCCAGAATTTTTTAACCAGATCTTTTTTTTCGTCTTTTGTGTACACGAAGCTGTTGATGTTTTAAAGAATGATACTTAACGCCTATTTTTCTGCAAAAATATCAGACAAGTTGATGCCACGCAAAAAAGGGAGACAATTAAATAACTAGAAACAAAGAAAGAAGAAAACGTTAATATTAATTTCAACTAATCGCATTGAATGATTTAATACAAAAACAGATGAGGTGCGTTTTTAACGTCATCAAAAAATCAAAGA
>CAZRXT010000263.1:0-1282 GCA_964604035.1 uncultured Prolixibacteraceae bacterium
CGGTTAATGAACGCCTTGGTTTTCTCCTTCTTCGGATCGCCAAAAATTTGCTGCGGAGAGCCTTCTTCGTAAATCAACCCTTCGTCCATGTAGAACACGCGGGTTGAAATACTGCGGGCAAACTCCATTTCGTGGGTTACAATTACCATGGTAATTCCCTCTTTGGCAAGGCGGCGTATTACTGCAAGCACCTCGCTCACCATGGTTGGGTCGAGTGCTGAAGTTGGTTCGTCGAAGAGCAGAATCTCGGGTTCCATGGCCATACAACGGGCAATGGCCACACGCTGTTTCTGCCCACCCGAAAGCTCATCAGGAAAACTATACACCTTCTCGGCCAAGCCAACCAGTTTCAGCAGTTCAACAGCTTTCTTATTCGCCTCTGCCCTACTCTTCCCAAGCAATTTAATCGGACCAAGAGTAAGGTTTTCCAGTATTGAGAGGTGCGAATAGAGGTTGAACGACTGAAAAACCATTCCCATACGTTGCCTGAGCTTAGGAACATCGGTCTTTTTATCGAGCAACGGTATTTCATCAATATAAATTTGCCCTCCAGTTGGGGTTTCTAACAAGTTCAGACAACGAAGAAAAGTACTTTTCCCTGTTCCCGAAGGACCAATAATGGAGATCACTTCCCCTTTTTCAATATCGGCATTGATATCCTTCAGCACAACCAAATCGCCGAAGTGTTTCGAAAGGTTACGAACCTTAATCATAATTCAACCTCCATTCCTTTTTTAATGCGTTTACGTTTTGGATCGACCGAAATTTCGACATAACTCAGAGCCCAGGTCAACAATCCGGCCAGAACAATATAAAGAACTGCCGCCATAATGAGCGGGAAAAAGGCATCGAACGTTCGGCTGCGGATAATATCGCTGGCCTTGGTTAAATCCTGAACAGCTATGTAACCAACAATGGAGGTCATTTTCAACAGTGAAATAAATTCGCCTTTATAAACAGGAAGTACCTGGCGTACCGCTTGTGGCATAATGATGTTGATGAATGTCTGAACTTTGGTGAAACCACCGGCAATACCAGCCTCGCGCTGGCCTTTGTCAACACTTTCAATCGAAGTGCGGAACATCTCCGAAACGTAAGCCCCAAAGTTTATTCCAAAAGCAATTACCGCCACAATTACAGGGTTAATGTTTACCGATGCGAAGATGACGTAGAAAATAATCATCAACAAAACCAGCACCGGTGTTCCTCTGACAAGCGAAATGTAAAGGCTGGCAATGAGCGAAACAAGTTTGTTTTTCGACATCTTCATAAAGCAGATAAG